>RDXT01000411.1 GCA_004292985.1 Bacteroidota bacterium | reverse complement strand
CGTCTTTCGCGTGGCCAGTCGCCTTTTGTCGGCGGTAAGGACCACCTCACCCACAACCTCGCCCGCATCGGCGTGCAGGAGCAGATGGTGCCCGTTACGCTTGGCATCGTATCCCTGATCTCAGGCGGGCTGGCCTTTTTTGCCTACAAACTGATTCCCGACTGGCGCAATGCCTATACGGTGATTTTTGCCGCGTATCCCATCGCTGTTTTTGCCCTTTTTACCTACCTCTACCGCACAGGCGCCCGCATTGGAAAGATGAAAGACATGCTGGCACAGCGCGAAGCACAGAAAAAAGAGCGCGAAAATCTTCAGCAAGACTCCCACGAAAGCCTCATCCGCACTCCAAGCGAAAATTGATCCCTTCTGCGTGCGGTTTTCTCAGGAATTGTGTAACTTTTGAGGGGTTTATTCAGTAAACACCATTATTCTCAACTCATCGGTTATGAAATTTTCTGATCCCAACGAAAAATTTGAGGTAGTCGAGGTAGAAATGCTCGAAAGCGATGCTACCACCAACCGCATGAATCCCGAAGCTGCTGTGCGGGTGGGAAACATCAGTTATGCGCAGGAAGCCGAAGATGTACGCCCCAGGGAAAAGCAAGCAAAGGCGAAACTCGAGAATAAGACCCCCTATGCATGGGCCTTTTTCCTCTTCTGCCTTTTTGCGGGTCTTTCTTTTACAGCCACGGGAAATGGGCCTCAGGGACTGTTTTTAGGATTGGGGACTGGCTTTCTCTTTTTCATAGAGCCGATTTATAACAAGCTGATGCGTCTGATTGACAAAATCTGAAACGATCTCAGGTCTGTTTTTCACATACAAAATCCGGTTGTTTTCGCAGCCGGATTTTCTTTTTCCGGGCATACGCTCCGGGCAACCAATCTTGCAGCATATCTGACCATTCGCTCTGGCTGTGCTTGCAAAAACTGCCCTGCCTGATACTTTTGTATAGACAACAGGACGGTAATCCTGGAATTACAAGAGCAAGGGCTAGGGTAGATTCCCCCACGGGGGTGAGTCCCCTAGTTTTTTTTTTGCCCTGCGCCGCGTACCTTTTGCCTATGAACATGTATGCTGCGGCACTCTGGGGCATAAGTCTGGCTTCGGCCCTGGTATATCTGGGACTACTCGCCCGCCTGGGCAGCGCCTGGCGCCATATCAGCCGTCCCGGCCCGCGCGCCACGTCACGCCCCATCTCCATTGTCATCGCAGCCCGCAACGAGGCCCATCGCATAGATCGCTGCATCGCGTCTCTGCTGGCCCAGGAATACAGCGACTGGGAGATCATTGTGGCACTCGACAGGTGCAGCGATGGCAGCCGCGACCTGCTCACAGCTATGCAGGAACAGCAGCCCCGCCTTCGTTTCATCGAAATCACCGAAACGCCCCCCGGTTGGGCACCCAAAAAGTGGGCGCTGACACAGGCCATCGCCGCTGCCCGCCATGCGCATCTCGCCTTTACCGATGCCGACTGCCGCGTCGGTCCCCAATGGCTCCGCCATATAGATGCAGCCTTTGGCGAAGGCAATGAACTCGTGCTGGGGCTGGGGCCTTATGAGACAGAAAAAGGCCTGCTCAACCGGATCATCCGTTTTGAAACGAGCTACACAGCCCTCCAATACATCGGTATGGCCTGTCTGGGGCAGCCCTACATGGGTGTAGGCCGCAACCTTGCCTATACACGGCAGTTTTTCCTGCAACATGGCGGCTTCGGGGCCTTTCGCAGCAGCCTCTCCGGCGACGACGACCTGATGGTGAATCATTATGCCGATCCGGCGCGTACAGCCGTAATGACAGCCCCCGGCAGCGAAACATGGTCCGAGCCTGCCCATACGTGGCAGCAATGGTTCCGGCAGAAAACCCGCCACGTGAGCGCATCGCTGCACTACAAAAAGGCATCTATGGCCTTTCTGGGCGCTTTTCACCTGTCTCACAGCTTATTTTATATAAGTTTACTGGCCGGAGCTGTCACATTCTCTGCCAGTTTGTCGTTTATGTTATACATAGCCCGGATTTTGTTGAGCCTTTGTGTAATCCGGCGTACTGCCTTGCAAACAGATCGCTTACCGGAAATGCTGCGATATCCTGTTTTGGATTTGTTGTATTTTCTCTACAATTTGACCGTTGTACCTATCGGTTTTATCCGAAAACCTTCATGGAGGAATTAACGCCGAAAATATCTAAGAATACACAGGAGGACAGAGACCTGGTCGCAGCAGCGAAACGTGGTGAGAGTCAGGCATTTAAGACCCTGATGAAAAAGTACCGGAAATCGGTGTACTACATGCTGCTGAAGATGGTCAAGAACCCTGACGATGCCGAAGACCTCACCCAGGAGGCCTTCGCGAAGGCGTTTAATTCTGTGGACAAGTTCGATTCGACCTTCGCTTTCTCGACCTGGCTCTTCCGGATTGCCACCAATAACTGCATTGACTTCATCCGGAAGAAGCGTGTGCAAACGATTTCGATCGATACGCCCCTCGAAGG
>RDXT01000563.1 GCA_004292985.1 Bacteroidota bacterium | reverse complement strand
CCATGTGAATGGCGACCTGATCGTAACCGGAAACGGAGAAATCAGCAGTGTATATCTGAATGTCGAAGGCGAAACCCGGATCAAAGAGTACTACCGTCTGACGCTGAAAACCTCGATCGGTCCGAAGTATTTTAACCGTGTGGTGCTGGAAACAGGTTCGCGTTTTTACTTTCAGGGAAGCAGCGGCCCCAACCTCTATTTCCGCAAGCCGGTGTATGCCAGTGGCGAATTTCAGCTCGAAGGCGGCAACTACTACTTTCAGGACAGCCTGATTTTTCGGCCTCAGGGCATCATGAATCCAAAGGCAGCGAAGGTAAATATGTACATTACCAAGTACTGGCGGCAGGATGGCCAGTGCCCGCCCAGCCCGGCGACTTTCTACTGCGAAGGTCTGGTCGAGGGCCTGGTGCCGATCCAGATCAGTGGAGTGTTGCGCATTCCTTCCGGTAAAACCCTGATTAACAATTCCATAGGCGGGTTTTCGATTACCGGAAAATTAGAAGGTACAGACGAGACTTCTGTGTTTGTGAATAAGACCCTGCTTGCCTATGGCCCCAGCAGCGACCTCAGTCCGCCCATGGATACAGGTGTGTTTGATATAACCCTGCCAGGAAATACCGTCTCTTTTAACAGCAACGCCAGCAGACAGGAGATTCCGGCCATGACCTACCAGAATATTCTGTTTGAAAAAGGTACTCCCAAATACCTGCGCCAGGGCGACATCCATATCGAAGGCAATGTGGGTATCTCTTCTTTTGTGCAAAAGGCCCCCACGGCACTTACCCTCAACCGGGTGATTCTCAGCGGCAGCGGCGACCAGTTGATCCTCGGCAATGGCGAAGGCACCTTCGAAGGCCTGGAGGTCAAAAAGCCCGGAGGCAGGGCCATTGCTTCGAGTACCTTTTCCGTTGGAGATGTGCTGTTTATGACGCAGGGAGTGATTGTCGCCGATCCGGGCGTATTGCTGCTCGGTGGTTCGGCGCAGATCCTGGAGTCAGATTCTTCTTATGTAACAGGTCAGCTGGCCTCCCAGCGCCGCATCAGCGAAGGCAGCTCCAATAACTTCGGCGGAATGGGCATCAAAATCAAAGCCGCAGCGACCAAACCTATCGGGCAACTGATCGTGATCCGCACCACCGGAAAATCCCTGGAGCCTGGCCAGATCGAGCGCTATTTTGAGGTTATCCCGACAAATAATACAGACCTCGACGCCACCGTGGAGTTTTTCTACCACCCCCGCGACCTCAACGGAGCCGACGAGACCGATGTGGAGGTAGAGTCCAAAGTGGGTACAGGTGATTTCCTTACCCGCGAAGCTTATCTCTACGAACCCGATACCAACCGCATCACTGTTCAGGACATCGATGAATTTGGTTTCTTGAGCGCCCGCCCTAAAACCCTGGCGATCAATGCCTTCCCGAATCCTTTTTCCGAAGACCCGCTCACGCTTCAGTTTGTGCTGCCCGTAGCGGGCGAAGCGCGCGTTTCGATCTACGATACGCGGGGGGCCCTTCGCTACGAAGACAAATTCCAGGTCGAAGCGGGTAAATCGACGCTGGTACTCACTGATTTACCGATAGGTCCGGGACTCTATTTTGCACGGGTGGTCAGCGGCAAAAAGGACGGCACGCACCTTTTTGTGAAGCACAACCGATAGGAAGCAGGAAGTTTTCTTCCCTTTTTCCGGATCGCCTTGTATATTGGGTGAATGAAGCAAATTCCGCTCGCTGAGCTTGCTGCGGCCCGCTCAGGCGACAAAAACGACATCTGCAACATCGGAGTGCTGGCAAAAACGCCGGAGGCTTATACCCTTCTGCAACAGCACCTTACGGCAGAGAAAGTGAAGGCCCATTTCGGTCCGCTGATCCGGGGAGAGGTGCTCCGCTATGAGCTGCCCCTCATCGAGTCGCTGAATTTTGTATGCTACGCAGCGCTCGACGGAGGGGCTTCGCGCTCACTTCGGATGGATACCCTCGGCAAAAACTTCTCCTCCCACCTGCTTCGGATGGTGCTCGAAGTGGAGGAATGATTATTTAACCACAGCTTGTTTTGTACTGATGCCCAGCGCCGCAAAATAGCCCAGCGCGCCGCCGCTGAAGTTGCTCTGCGGATTGGCTGGCGCTGCCGAACCCGATGAAAAGGCCGACCCTGCAAGCGCAGAAAGCTGGTCATAATAGGTATAGACCTCCTGATCCACGACCGCAGCCGTAACTACGATGCTGTCGCCGGGTTCAAATGCCGTCGTGCGGAAAATATACAAACCGGCATCGCCCCCTTCCTGCCATCCATTGTAGAGAAAATAGTCGTACAAAGGTCTGCCATTGACGCTAACCCAAAAGCGCATATACAGATCGGAAGATGGCGGAGTGAAATGGGCACTCATCATGTAGCCCGCCTCCCGGATCGGCCCTTCTCCGCGATACTCAAAACTAAGCGAATCTATGGGCTGCGGGGAATGCAGATAGCTGCTGGCGCGGTAGTTTTTCCCTTCGTAGTTCACATCGAGGGTATAGGTCTCTCCGCTTACGGGCGTCAGTCCGGGAAAAATATACACTCCGGTATCGGCGAGGCTGGCTGGATACAGACCACCGGAAGCAGTGGACATACTCAGTTCGGCGTTGTCAACCCAGCGAAAATTACCCGCTTCCGAGAGGCTGCCGCTCAGCGAAATAAAGGCCAGGGGCTGGGAGGGGGTGGAGGAAAGTGTGGATTCGATCACGATCGTTTCTTCGACCTGGCGGGGATCAATTTCGAAGGCTTCTTCACAGGCGCTTAGGACCAGGGTGAGGAGCAACAGGCTGTATATGAGGAATTTAGACATAATTTTCAGGATAAAAGGTGGGTGAAATTAAAATGCGAAGTTCCAGGTAAGGGAAGGAATCCAGCGGAAAAGATAGGTTTTGACCGCTTCGAGCGAACCGGGGTTTTCCTCGCTTTCCCGGAAGTCAATGGTATAGGCATTTTTGCGGCCATAGGCATTGTACAGGGAGACATTGAGGGTGTTGTCGGGATTTTTACCGTATTGCCAGGTAGTACTGAGGTCTAACCGGTGATAATCGGGCAGGCGGTAGCCGTTTCTTTCGGTATAATAGGGCACCAGACGGCCATCTACTACATAACTGCCACTGGGAAAGGTAACTGCATCACCGGTATAATAGACCCATGAGCCGGAAAAGCTCCAGTTTCCGCCGCCGGGGGTGTAGATAGCGACCACGGATACGTCGTGGGTGCGGTCCTGCCGGGCCGGGAAGGGGTTTCCTTCGTTAATTTCGTCAAATTGGCGTGTAGTGCGGGAGAGGGTATAGCCCACCCAGCCTGTGAGGTCTCCCTGGGTCTTGCGCAGCAGAAATTCCGCTCCGTAGGAGGTACCTGTGCCGAACACCAGTTGCGACTCTACCTGGTCATTGAGCAGCAGATCGGCCCCGTTTTTGTACTCGATCTGGTTCTGAAGGGATTTGTAATACACTTCTGCCGAAAACTCCCAGCGGTTGTCATCAAAATTGCGGTAGTAGCCCAGCGAAACCTGATCTGCAATCTCCGGAGCGATGTTTTCGGAACTGGGAAGCCAGACATCGGTGGGTGTGCCTGCGGTGCTGTTTGAAATCAGGTGAATGTACTGGCGGTTGCGGGCATAGGAAGCCTTCACCGAATGGGGCTCTCCCAGTATCCAGGTCGCCGATATCCGGGGTTCAAGGCCTGCATAGTTTTTCACAATCTCACCGGAACCATAGCTCACAGAGTCAATTGCGCTGCCTTCGGGATTATATTCGTAAAAAGTACCCGGCCCAAGCACCGTAAAGCTGGATGCACGGAGGCCATACTGGAGTTTAAAGGCATCCGAGGGCGACCATTCGTGCGAAAGGTAGGCCGCAGACTCTATTCCATAGCGGTCTTGTGCCCCTCCGGAGCGGGAGCTGTCTTCTGCCTGCGCAAAAGTAACGACTCCGGGCACAAATGTATGGTAAATCGCATTTACCCCCGCCTTAAACGTATGTTGGCTGCTGTAATAGTAGCTGATATCCTCTTTCCAGTTGATGTCCCGTATCCCGGAACTGATGGTCGCATCTGCGGCAGTAAACCGTATTTTGTAATCGTAGTCGCTGTAAATCAGGGTCGAATTGAGAAACAGCTTGTCACTGAAGAGGTGATTCCAACGCAGGGTCGCCGTTTTATTTCCCCAGTCTATCCCAAACCGATCCTGAAACCCCAGCACATCGCGCCCCAGATAGCCCGAAAGGAAAATCTGGTTGTTTTCCCCGAGTTTGTAATTGGCCTTGGCATTGAGGTCATAAAAGTACAATTGCGACTGGCTGAGGCTGCTGTCGGGCGAAAGTTTCAGGAAAAGATCGGCGTATGTGCGTCTTCCCGCCACCATAAAGGATCCCTGGTTTTCTTTGATCGGCCCTTCGAGAGTCAGACGCGAAGAAATGAGGCCCAGGCCCCCCGAAACATCAAAATCTTTGCTGTTGCCCTCCTTCATCCGGATGTCGAGGGCTGAAGAGAGCCGCCCGCCGTACTCCGCAGGCATATTACCCTTGTATAATTTGGAACTATTGATCGCATCTCCATTAAACACCGAGAAAAAGCCCAGCAGGTGCGAGGCATTATACACAGGGGCCTCGTCGAGGAGGATCAGGTTCTGGTCGGTACCGCCGCCCCGCACAAAAAAACCGCTGTTGCCTTCTCCGGCTGGTTTTACGCCGGGCATCAGTTGCAGGGTTTTCAAAATGTCGGTTTCGCCAAACAGCACCGGCACTTTTTTAATCTCGCTCATGCTCAGCGCAACAACGCCCATCTCCGTGGACTGCACATTCGAGCCGGGACTTTTGCTGGTGATTTCCACCGCATCTAAGGTGCGCTCTTCCGGCCCCAGCTCGCGGTTCAGGGTCTGGCTGGCACTAAGCAGGGTGTTCAGGCTGTCGGTTTTGTATCCTACATAGCGATACAGGATCAGCCGCTCGCCGGGGGGCAGGGTCAGAGAGTAAAAGCCATACTCGTTGGTATAGGCGCCTTTGTTCAGTGCCGGAACAAAAATAGTCGCTCCGATGAGCGCTTCGCCCGTGAGCTGGTCGCGGACATAGCCGCTGAGGGTAACGGGCGATTGAGCAGAAAGGGTGCTGCCGGACAGCAAAAGCAAGACACACTGCGCCGGAAGCCACTGGATAAACAGGCGTGAAAGCAATTTCATAAGAAGGTGTTGAGGACTTGAAACATACCTCCTCAACGCAGGAAAAAGGCTGCCGAAGGCCGGATTCCTGAATCAGGACGTCCCGATACATGCATCAGGACACAGATTCATCGGCCTGCATCTGCTCTTCGCGGTAGGCTGTGGGGGTTTTGCCGGTGAGGGTTTTAAATGCGGTGTAAAATGCGGAGCGCGACTTAAATCCCACCTCCTGGGCGATGGCCAGTACCGTGAAGTAGCTGTAGGCAGGGTGGCAAAGCAACTCCTGCGCCCGGCGGATGCGGTAGCCGTTGATAAAGTCCATAAAATTTTGCTGCTGCCGCTCATTAATGACCTGTGAGAGGTAGCGGGCATTGAGGTTGAGCTGGCCGGCGAGTTCGTTAAGGGTAAGCTCCTGATTCAGCCAGGGCTTTTGGGCTTCCATATGGGCCAGCAACTGGCTGTGGATGCGCTCTTTTTGCCCGTCATTAAGCGAGGAGGACTCGTAACGGCGGGGTTCCAGCTCTTTTTCCTCATTTACCATGAGCAAATCAGGTAATCCTTCGAATATATCAGGGCGAACCATCGAAAGCACGACCATAATACTCATCATCAGGCTGATTCCGAAGGCAGGATAGGGCACAAGACGTGGAGCGCCTACCAGTCCGAGGGTTAACAGGAGGCTGATAAAAGGCATGGACAGCAGCACGGCCAGAAAAATGAGGCCATTCAGGTGAATTGGGTCCGAAAATGAGGCTGTGCTGCGGATATGTCGATTGATCCGGACAATTTGCCGGATTCCCAGACTCATATACCCGGCAAAAAGGAGTAGCATCAGTCCGCCAGCCACCTGAAAGGGTAGGGGAGGGTTCCCGTCGCGGATGATTTCTATAAAGGTCTGGTGTACAGTGTAGCCAGCCAGAATTTCCCAGGTGCGATACGCCAGCATGGCCACCGAAGGGATCAAATGCAGCAGGTGAATGGGCTGAAACCGGAAATTCCGCTCGATAAATGCCCGGATGATAAAGTAAAACAGCGGTCCGTAAAGAAAATTGACTACAGGGCTATAGCTCAGAAACAGCGGAAATGCATCAGGATCAGCAGAATAGTGTATGATGCCAACGCCAATCCGCACCCCCATGATCATGATAAATGCGGCGAGCAGATGCCGGAGCAGCACAAAGGCGTTTTTTTGCATCCACCACAGTACGAAGGCCAGCAGCAGGCACTGGTACAGGCCGATCCAGAGGATAACGGCGGTCCAGGAATACACTACGCTGGGCGGCATCGCTGTCAGGAGGCGGTAACGAAGGTTTCGGAAGCAGAGACGGCCGCACCAATGATCCCGGCCAGGTTTTTGAGGCTGGCGGGCAGAATCGGGCAAGGCACAGACAGATACGGCTCGATTTTATCAAACTTCTTGCTCACTCCTCCGCCCAGAATGATGCGGTCAGGGTAAAATAAGCTGTAAACATGGTTGAGGTAGTCGTTCAGGCGACGGCTCCAGGTGCGCCAGCTCAGGTCTTTGAGCTTGCGGATCGAGTCGGCTGCATAATGCTCGGCGATTCCGCGCTTAAATTTCAGGTGCCCCAGTTCGGTATTGGGCATCAGGCGGCCATTATACATAAACGCACTGCCGATACCTGTGCCGACAGTCAGCACCAGGGTAAGCCCGCTCTGCTCTTTGGCTGCGCCGTAGAGGGTTTCGGCGATCCCGGCAGCATCCGCGTCATTGATCACATGCACAGGGCATCCGGTATGTTCGTGAAAGAAGGACTCTACATTGAGGTCAATCCAGGCTTTGTCCACATTGGCGGCTGTTTTGGCTACGCCATGATGCACCACTCCCGGAAAACCGCAGCCGATGGGCTTTCCTTTCCATTCAAAATGCTCCACCATTTCTACGATAGCCTCTGCAATAGACTGAGGAGTAGCAGGTTGCGGGGTGTCCACCCGAAAACGATCGGTTGTCAGTTCGCCTGTCAGGGTATTTACCAGCGCACCTTTGATGCCGGTGCCGCCAATGTCTATGCCGAGAACTTCCATGAATCGGAGGAGGATTTGTTGTACAAAGGTAGGTATTTTTTGGGATTAAATCAGGCTTAATAATCGCCGTACACGCGCCTTATTCGACCATCAGGCCCTGCGCACCCAGAAATACGCCCCGGCTGTCGCGCAAGCTTACCTGATAGTAGCCCGGCGTAATTCCCTGCAGCGAAAGAAGCCCGCGCCCTGCAGGCACGTCTGTCCGAAGCTGGACGGCTCCCCGCAGGTCACTCAGCGTGGCCGTCACGGGATAGGGGTGAAAGTCGGTCCGGATTTCGGCAAAACCCTTCGCCGGATTAGGGAACACCTTCATACTCAGGGAAATAGATGGCACTTCGCTGCGGGTTGTAGCGGTCGAGACTCCCATATATAAGGCCATTCCGCCGCTGTAATTCCCTACAACAAGGTCCGGCAGGCTGTCTCCGTCGAGATCGGCGAGGGTGGGCACACTGCGTTTCCCGGCATCTATTCCTCCAAATTGGGTGCTTTTCAGGGTAAAATTGCCCTCGAGTCCCCCTTCAGGAATCACATAGTGAAAGATGCGCCCGCTCTCGGCTCCCACCAGCAGGTGCGTAGTGTCTTTGTAGCGATACAGGCAGGGCGCACTGTGCCCCGGCTGAAACTGGCCCGCAGCGACCTGAACCCCGCCCCATGTTTCACTTATGAGGGTAAATGCGGGTGAAGCGGCGCTGCCTGTGTTGCGGAAGTAATTGATATTGCCGTCTTTTTCCCCCACCAGCAGGTCGGTCAGGCTGTCGCCGTCCACATCAATCAATTGAGGTACAGCATATTGCCCCACATCTATTCCCTGAAATCCCACAGTGCCGGGGATAAACGTGGGAAAGACCGAGCTGGGGTTAAAGCTGAAATTCTGGTAATAATCAAGCATACCATTGGCCTTGCCCAGCAGGAGATCCGGGTCGCCGTCACCGTCGAGGTCGCCGAGGGCAGGCGCGATGCCGGGGGCGCTCCCCGAAGGCAGGTAGAGAATATCTTCGGCGATATAGGTAAAGGAAGGGGCCTGCGGACTCCCTTGGTTGTTGATAACAGCGAGCGCAGGCTGGTGCTGACCATATTGATACACCCCAAAATTGCCCGCCAGCAGGTCTGTTTTGCCATCGCCATTATAGTCGTATAATAAAGGCGCTGCACCGGAACCTACATCCATCATTTCGGACTGCAAAAGGTCATTTTCGTAGTAGGTAAATACAGGTGCGGCATCTGTTCCGGTGTTTTTGTACCACCAGGCGCTGCGGGTATTTTCGTAGTCAAAGGTATTGTTGGGGGCAACCATCAGGTCGCGTTTCTGATCATTGTCGAAGTCCAGGTGGTAGGCCGCCGGGAAAATGTCTATATGAATGGGATTTGAGGCCGGAAACTGGGTCGTTTGCGAGACCATATCCGCGTGTGCTGCGGTTCCGCCATTCGTAAGCTGGATCATATTGTCGTACCCCACGTCGCCGCTGAGCAGGTCTTTGTCGCCGTCGCCGTCCAGGTCGAGGGCCAGCAGGCTGGAGCCCGCATGAAGCTGCTCTGCCACCCCGTCTTTACAGGCAATGTTGAGAATCATGGCATTGGCGCTGCCGTTTTCCATGACATGCCCCCAGCAGGCCTCTTCAAAGCGGTAGATCAGGCTGTCGCTGTGGCCATAAAAGTCCTTGCATACATTTTTGTGGTACTCGATCCGGGAGCCGGGCTGGTCATAGGTGAGCACATCGAGGTCGCCGTCGCCGTCGAGGTCCACAATCGCAGGAATATCCATCGAGTTAACGGCGATTTCGACCCGCACATTACCCGGGCGGTTGGTTTTGATCGCCCCGCCGGGGTAGGGGAGGAAGGCCACCTTCCCCGAATCTGCCGCCATGTTTTTATAGACCATAAACCCACCTTCAAACCCC
>RDXT01000562.1 GCA_004292985.1 Bacteroidota bacterium | reverse complement strand
CCCCTGCATCCAAGGACAAACCATGAAGTTATTTCACCCCCATAGTTACGAAAAACTGGGCTTCGATGTCGTGCTGGAGGCTCTGCGGGCCCGTGTGATGAGCGCCGAAGCATGCGAGCAATGCGCAGAAATCAGACCGGTCTCCGATGCTGCGCAGATTCAGGTAGCCCTTTCGCGGGTGCATGAGTTTAAAGGCCTGATCGAATCGGGCGACAATTTCCCGGTGGAGGCCTTTGCCGCAGTTGCTCCCCAGATCCGCAAACTGGCAGTCGAAGGGGCCTGGCTCACTACCCAGGAACTTTCGTATTTCCTCGGATGGCTCAGGGGCATCCGCGCTGCCCGGCAGTTTATCGAGCAGAAAAAAGAACTTATTCCGACGCTATATGCCCTGATCAACCAGCTTCCTTTTTCCACGCAGATGATCGGGCAGATCGAAAAAGTGCTCGACGAGCATGGAATGGTCCGCGACAGCGCTTCGCCTGCCCTCGCAGGCATCCGCAAGCGGCTGGTTTCGGCTGGTGCCGAACTCCGGGGCGTACTCAACCGCCTGCTGCGCAAAGCGCAGGAAAACAACTGGACCCAGGACAAAGAAATCGCCCTGCGCAACGACCGCCTGGTGATCCCGGTTAAGGCCGAGTCCAAAAACAATGTGCCCGGCTTCGTACAGGATATTTCGCAGACAGGCAGCACCGTTTATGTGGAGCCCGCTGAGGCGCTGCCCCTCAACAATGAGCTGCGGGAGCTGCAACTGCGGGAGCAGAACGAAATCATCCGCATCCTGCAGGAGCTGACCGGAAAACTTCGGGTGCATGCCGGAGAATTGTCATGGCTGCGCGAGGCCCTGGTGGAGCTGGATATTGTGCGGGGCAAGGCCCGGATGGCGATGGACCTCAAGGCTGAGATGCCGGCCCTCGATCCGAAATCTCAGGTGCTGAATGTCAGCCAGGCCTATTACCCCCTGCTGCTGTTTAAGGCCATGCAGGAGCCGTTTCAGGTGATCCCGGTAGAGGTAAAACTCTCGCTCAAACGCAGGATCATGGTCATCTCCGGTCCCAATGCCGGAGGTAAGTCTGTGACACTCAAGACCGTAGGTCTGCTGCAACTGATGCTTCAGTCGGGCTTTCTGCTGCCCGCCGGACCCGACTCGGTGTTTCCGGTGTTCGACTCTCTGTTTATTGACATCGGCGACGAGCAATCGGTGGACAGCGACCTGAGTACATACACTTCCCGTTTGTTTTCGTGGCGGCAAATGGGCGACCACATGGGCAAACAGTCTTTGTTTCTGATAGATGAATTTGGCAGCGGAACGGACCCCAAGCAGGGCGCAGCGATTGCCGAGGCTTTTCTGGAGCGATTTGTCTATCAGCAATCTTTCGGCATCATCACGACCCACTACGGCAACCTCAAGGACTATGCGGAGATAACGGAGGGTGTGGTTAATGCCGCGATGCAGTTTGATACCACCGAGCTAAAACCGACCTATCGCCTCATAGACGGGCTTCCGGGCCGCAGTTATGCCTTTGAGATGGCGCAAAGGGTGGGGGTGCATCCGACCATTCTCAAAAAAGCCCGTCGTAAAATGGGCACCGAAGAGGTCGAAACCGAACAGTTGCTCAAGGAACTGGAGCGCAAAAACACAGACCTGGGCCGTCTGGTGGAGGAAAACCGCCGCAAGGAGCAGAAACTCAATCACCTGGTCGAAAAATACGATGCGCTGAAACTCGAACTGGAGCGCGACCGCAAAAAGCTGATCCGCGAGGCAAAAGTTGAGGCTAAAATGCTGATAGACAATGCCAATCGCCGCATTGAAACAGTGATCCGGGAGATTAAAGAGAGCCAGGCCGAGCAAAATGTAACCCGCCAGCTGCGACAGGAACTGATGGCGGCTGCGCCCGATCCGGGTCCGCAGGAGAGCAGTCCGGAAGAGATCGCTGCGGGCGGTATCGAAGTGCTTACAGGCGAAAAACCTGTGGCCGGAGACTGGGTGCGCCTGCGAAATACCGGAGCGGTGGGTCAACTCATTGATATTCAAGGCAACAGATCGGTTGTCGAGTCGGGTGAAATGCGCCTGACTGTAAAAACCAACCAGCTCGAAAAGATACGCCAGCCCCGGCAAAATGCACCTAAAGCCATCGTTTCTTACAAAGGAGATATCGCATCTCTGACCGCCAAAATGGAGTTAGATGTACTGGGCAAGCGCCCTGAGGAAGCCCTTCCGGAGGTCGAAAAATTTGTGGACCAGGCTATCAGCGCAGGCTTTCACAGAGTGCGTGTGCTGCATGGAAAAGGGACAGGCGCGCTTCGGGAGGCCATTCGCAGACACCTCACTGCCGTAAGTTCCGTGATCCACATGACCGATGCTCCGGCCTCGGAAGGCGGCTCCGGCTGGACCGTGATCGAACTGAAGCCCTGACGGTTTTAGTCAATTCGGAGGATAATAATAACAGTTCAACATCCCGCCTACACGCATTCCTCACTTTTTACTTACTTTAGCGCAGGAATTATTTTGATGCAGGAACACATTTACCCTATTTTTGACCATATCCTGTCCCGCCAGGATAAAGAGCAGTTGTTGCAGCAACGGGCCAAAGTGATCTGGATGACAGGTCTCAGCGGTTCGGGCAAAAGCACACTGGCTCAGGCACTTGAGCGTGATTTGCATGCAGCGGGCATCATGACCAAGCTGCTGGACGGGGACAATGTCCGCGCAGGTCTTTGCAATAACCTGGGTTTTTCGGAGGCAGACCGCAGCGAAAACATCCGCCGGGTAGCCGAAGCCGCCAGACTTTTCCTCGACGCAGGCATCATCTGCATCTGTTCTTTTGTCTCTCCCACCCTCGAAATACGCGATCTGGCCCGCCACATCATCGGCAGCGAAGACTTTCTGGAAGTGTATGTAAATGCACCGCTTGAAGTATGCGAAGCCCGCGACGTAAAAGGCCTCTATAAAAAAGCAAGGGCAGGTCTTATTCCGGATTTTACGGGCATCAGCGCTCCTTTTGAAGCGCCTGAAACCCCCTTTCTGGAACTTCGCACCGATCTTTTTGAGTTTGAAGCCTGCCGGAATACCCTCCTGGAGCGTATCCGTCCTGCGATTACCGTTCTCTGAAACCTCACCCCTTAGCATAATTTTCGCCTTCTCATTTTTCCCAACCCATACACATGGATTACAGGTTAAGTCATCTGCAGCAACTGGAAGCAGAAGCCATTTATGTGATCCGGGAAGCGGCGGCTCAGTTCAAGAGGCCCGCGATGCTTTTTTCCGGAGGTAAGGATTCCATTACCATGGCCTGGCTGGCACGAAAGGCTTTCTGGCCTGCCAAACTTCCTTTTCCGCTGCTGCATGTAGATACGGGCCACAATTTTCCCGAGACCATCGAGTACCGGGACCAGTTTGTGGCCGACATCGGTGCGCGTCTGATCGTGTCCTACGTACAGGACAGCATAGACAGCGGCCGGGTAGTCGAAGAAAAAGGCTACAACAAAAGCCGCAACGGCCTTCAGAGTGTGACCCTGCTCGACGCCATCGAATCCAACAAGTTTGATGCCTGCCTCGGCGGGGGCCGCCGCGACGAAGAAAAAGCCCGCGCCAAAGAGCGGTTTTTCTCCCACCGCGATGAGTTTGGCCAGTGGGATCCCAAAAACCAGCGCCCCGAGCTGTGGGACCTCTTTAATGGCCGCATGCATCCGGGCGAAAACTTCCGGGTATTCCCCATCTCCAACTGGACCGAACTCGATGTCTGGATGTATATCCGGCAAGAGAATATCCCCCTTCCGAACCTTTATTTCTCACACAAACGCCGTGTGGTGGACCGCGAAGGAGTGCTGCTGGCCGAAACGCCCTTTATCTCGCTCGTGAGCGGAGAGTCCTATGAAGAGCGGACCATCCGCTTCCGTACTATCGGCGACGCTACCTGTACCGGCGCGATAGAGTCTGACTCTGCCGATATAGATGCGATCATCGAGGAGATCAGCGCCAGCCGCATCACAGAGCGCGGAGGCCGCGCGGACGACAAGCGCTCCGAAAGCGCCATGGAAGACCGCAAAAAACAGGGATATTTTTGAGTTGTTGACCGTTTCAATGTTTGAATGATGGATTTACTTCGATTTTCCACAGCAGGTTCGGTAGATGACGGCAAAAGTACCCTCATCGGTCGCCTGCTTTATGATACAAAGTCAATTTTTGAGGACCAGCTCGAAGCGATCGAGCGGACCAGCCGCGACCGGGGCGACGATTATCTCGACTTGGCATTGCTCACCGACGGCCTGCGGGCAGAGCGCGAGCAGGGCATCACGATAGATGTAGCCTACCGCTACTTCGCTACGCCCCGCCGCAAATTTATCCTCGCCGATACGCCCGGACACATCCAGTACACCCGAAACATGGTTACAGGTGCCTCTACGGTGAACCTCGCCATTGTGCTGGTGGATGCCCGCAGCGGCATTGTGGAGCAGACCCGCCGCCACTCCTTTATCGCCTCCCTGCTTCAGATCAAACACCTGGTGGTCGCTATTAACAAAATGGACCTGGTGGACTATTCTGAGGACGTATTTAACAAACTGGTCGAAGAATATACCGCATTTTCTTCCAAATTAAATGTTCCGGACATCCGATATGTACCTCTGAGCGCCCTGCGCGGGGACAACGTAGCTGAGCGTTCGGAGCGTATGCCCTGGTACCAGGGGCCGAGCCTGCTCTACATCCTCGAAAGTGTGCATGTGGGCAACGACTACAACTTTGTGGACAGCCGTTTTCCGGTGCAATACGTGATTCGTCCGCAGTCGGAGACCCACCGCGACTACCGCGGATATTCGGGTCGTGTGGCCGGGGGCGTATTTAAGCCAGGCGACGAAGTGCTGGTGCTGCCTTCGGGATTTACATCGAAAATCCGCTCCATAGATTCCTTCGAAGGGCCTGTGGCTGAGGCATTTCCGCCCATGTCAGTGACCATGACCCTCGAAGACGAGATAGACATCAGCCGGGGCGACATGATCGTAAAACGCGACAACCAGACCAAGGTAAGCCAGGATATAGACCTGATGGTGTGCTGGATGAATGAAAAACCCCTTCAGCCCAACGGAAAATACCTCCTCCGTCACACCAGCAGAGAAGTGAAATGCATCGTGAAGGATGTGCGCTATAAAGTGGACATCAACACCCTTCACCGGTTCGAAAACGACAAGGCACTGGGACTCAACGACATCGGGAGAATACAGATACGTACCTCCTCTCCGCTGCTCTGCGACCCCTATGTTCGCAACCGGAATACCGGCTCGCTGATCTTGATTGATGAATTTACCAACGAGACCGTAGCGGCTGGCATGATTTTATAAGCATGTATGATAATCCCTCATCTGGGTTTGCCAGGGCAGGGATGCCAGTAATAACTTAACACTTAATCGGCTAACAAGCGACAACAGCTTTTAATTTATGAAAAAAGCCTTCATCACGGGAATCACCGGACAGGATGGTTCGTTTTTGACAGAATTCTTGCTTGAAAAAGGGTACGAAGTACACGGAATGATGCGCCGCGCCAGCAGTTTCAACACGGAGCGGATCGATCATCTCCTGAAACATGCAAACTTGCACTTGCATCACGGCGATCTGTCCGACAGCGCCAATATCAATAAGCTGCTCAGCACCATTAAACCCGAAGAAATCTACAACCTCGGCGCCCAGAGCCATGTTAAGGTTTCGTTTGAAGTGCCGGAATATACCGCTCAGGTGGATGCCGTAGGAACCCTCCGCCTGCTCGACGCGATCATCAGCCACTGCCCCGAAGCCCGTTTCTATCAGGCTTCCACTTCCGAACTCTACGGCCTTGTGCAGGAGATTCCCCAGAAGGAAACCACTCCCTTTTACCCACGCAGCCCCTATGGCGTAGCCAAGTTGTACGGTTTCTGGATCACCAAAAACTTCCGCGAGTCCTACGACATGTATGCCTGCAACGGTATCCTTTTCAACCACGAATCGGAGCGTCGCGGCAAAACCTTCGTTACCCGCAAAGTAACCACCAACCTCAGCGAGATTTTCCTGGGCCAGCGCGACGTGCTGAAACTCGGTAACCTCGACGCGCAGCGCGACTGGGGCTATGCAAAAGAGTATGTCGAAGCCATGTGGCTGATGCTTCAGCAGGAGCAACCCGAAGATTTTGTGATCGCTACGGGCAAAATGTACTCCGTGCGCACCTTTGTCGAAAAATGTTCCCGCTTCCTCGGCTGGGAAATCGGCTGGGAAGGTGAAGGCGAAAACGAAAAAGGCTACGACACCAAAACCGGTCGCCTGATCGTCGAAGTGGATGCCCGCTATTTCCGCCCCGCTGAGGTAGAACTCCTGATCGGAGACCCGACCAAAGCCCGCGAAAAAATGGGCTGGGAGCCGAAAGTGGACATTGATGAGCTGGTGGACATTATGATGAAACACGATCTTCAGGAAGCCCGTCAGAAACTTACCTATGCACAAAACAGCTAAAATATACGTTGCCGGCCACCGCGGAATGGTGGGTGCTGCCATTGTCCGCCGCCTCCAGGTGGAGGGCTATGAGAATATTGTGGTACGCACGTCCAAAGAACTGGACCTGCGCAGCCAGGCTGCCGTAGCTGCGTTTTTTGCCGAAGAGAAACCCGAGTATGTATTTCTGGCTGCTGCCAAAGTAGGCGGCATCATCGCCAACAATACCTACCGCGCCGAGTTCCTCTACGACAACCTGATGATCGAGGCCAACATCATCCATGAGGCCTGGGTAAATGGCGTAACGAAGCTGCTTTTCCTCGGTTCGTCCTGCATCTATCCCAAGCTGGCCCCTCAGCCGCTGAAGGAAGAATCGCTGCTGACAGGCCTTTTGGAGCAGACCAATGAGCCGTATGCCATTGCCAAAATCGCAGGCATCAAGCTGTGCGAAGCCTACCGGGATCAGTATGGCGCGAATTTTATCTCCGCCATGCCCACCAACCTCTATGGCCCCAACGATAACTACGACCTTCAGAAGTCACATGTGCTGCCTGCGCTGATCCGCAAGTTCCACGAAGCGAAAGAAGCCGGTCTGCATGAAGTTGTGATCTGGGGAGATGGTAGCCCGCTGCGCGAGTTTATGCACGTGGACGACCTCGCCGCCGCATGCACCTTCCTGATGCACAATTACGAAGATAAGCTCTTCGTAAACATCGGGGTAGGGGAAGATGTGAGCATCCGCGAACTGGCCATGATCGTAAAAGAAGCTACGGGCTTTGAGGGCGAACTGGTGTTCGACACCACCAAGCCCAACGGCACGCCCCGCAAACTGATGGATGTATCGCGTCTGCACGCGCTGGGCTACAAGCACCAGATCGGACTCCGCGAAGGCATCGCCTCCGTCTATCAGGACTTCCTGGCCAACCAGGCCAAGTATGTCTCCGGCGAACGTGTAGCCTGAGCCCCGACATAGCGCATAAGCGAAAATTAGGATAGTGGTTTGCGCAGGCAAATCACTATCTTTGTTTTACAAAACATGTATCATAATGGAAGATCAGGCAAAAACGCTCCCCAACAATCAACTCCAGATCGAACTCTCTGCCGAAGTTGCCCGCGGCGTATATAGCAACCTTGCGGTCATTTCCCACTCAGACTCCGAGTTTGTAGTGGACTTTATCCAGATTATCTCCGGAACACCCAAAGCCGAAGTGCGCAGCCGTGTGATTATGTCTCCCCAGAACATGAAGCGCCTGCTGTTGGCCATGGTCGAGAATGTAGAAAAATATGAGCGCCAGCACGGAGAAATCCGGATTAATGAAAAAGACGTGATTTTGCCTCCCAATTTTGGCGGGCCGGTGGGGATTGCGTAACACAAACGAAAACGTTTTCGCATAAGCAGAATAGCCGTCAAAATAATAGCTATCTTTACAGATCATATTTATCTGCTTACTGCTACTGCTTGTGAAACAACGGATTACCCTCGCAATCTGCCTGCTTTCAATCTGCTGGAATCTCCAGGCGCAAAAGGATACTGAATTCTGGTTTTCGGCTCCCGAAATCTCGTCAGATCACGGAGATCAGCCGATACAACTGCGTTTTTCTGCATTTGACCAGGCAGCCAGCGTGCGGGTGTCTCTCCCCGCAGATCCGACCTTCGTTCCGCTCACGGTACAGATTCCTGCCAACCAGACGCGCTCTATCGAGCTGACGAACTACAAGGAAATCCTGGAAAACAAGCCCTCGAATACTGTTCACAAAAAAGGAATTCTGATCGAAGCTACGGCCAGTATTGGTGCATATTATGAAGTAAACGCAAGTAATAACCCGGAGCGCTTTCTCCTCAAAGGGGCCAACGCCCTGGGAAGACGCTTTTACATCCCTTCGCAATACGGCTTTCTTAATCAGCTTGGCAGTGAGTCTTTTGAAATTGTAGCTACCCGCGACAACACCAAAATTACCATCACAACCACAAAACCTGTGCAGGGCCATTCGGCCAATACGCCCTTTGTCATCAACCTCAACCGGGGAGAGTCCTTTTCTGTCCGTGCCGCCGGAACCCAGGCCTATGACCACCTCAATGGCTCCTATATCGAATCGGATAAACCCATTGCGGTATTGAGCAGCGACGACTCGATCCGTACCGGCAATGGCTGGGACCTCGTAGGCGACCAGTTGGTACCCGTGGAACTGACGGGAACCGAGTACATCGCCGTGCGCGGATTTGCCAATCCCAATGCCGAGCGGATTTACATTACCGCCACCGAACCGGGCACACAGGTCTATATCAATGGCAATCTCTGGCCGGGACCTGCCCTCGCTGCCGGGAAATCGCTGGAGATTACCCTCACAGGCCCCTCGACGTTTATCCGGGCAACAAAACCTGTATATGTATTTCACCTCAGCGGGATCAATGACGAAGCAGGGGGCGCTCTGTTACCTCCTCTCAACTGCACCGGCGCTTCGCAGGTAGGCTTCGCCCAGGGCTTTGGTATGAATTCGCTGATGATCCTGACGCAAAATGGCAACCAGGCTTTTTTTGTGCTTAACGGAGACTCTACGGCCATAGATGCTTCCGACTTTTCGGTAGTGCCTGGCACCTCCGGCGAGTGGGTGGCCGCCCGCTTCGAGGCCAATGCCTTCCTCAATGGCAACACCAAT
>RDXT01000410.1 GCA_004292985.1 Bacteroidota bacterium | reverse complement strand
CACGACCCTGCGGGAAAATGTACTTCCGGCTGTCCGGATCGGCGAAGACCAGCTCAAGCAGGCCCGCAGTGACATCGAGCGCCTGCATTATCCCAACCTTCAGGAACTGGCCAACAGCTACCAGGGCAAAAGCCTGAGGATCGAACCAACCTTTTACTCAGATCGCTACGGCATGCAGGGGCGACTCGATGCCCTGATCGAATATCCCGAAGACCCGGAGCGGAGAGATGTATTTGAATTGAAAAGCGGCAAAGAACCCCGTGGCCACGTAGCGCCTTCGCACAAGGTGCAGGTGCTCTGCTACGATATGCTGCTGCGCTCCGTATTTTCGACCAAACGCAAGGGAAACTCAGCCATTTTTTACTCTCAGGCCGCCAGCCAGCCCCTGCGCAATGTGACCGCCACCCGCCAGGAAGAGCAGCGCCTGATCTACCTGCGCAACCGCCTGGTGAGTGACCTCTTTCGCCTCACCGACAGAAACTTCCGCCTCCTGGGCGACATTCATCCTGAACACTTCGGGCCGAGGATCATTTACAAAGAAGCCCAGATTCTTCAGTTTCAGGAGCAATACGATTCGGCATCGCTGCTCGAAAAGGCCTATTTTGAAGAATTTGCAGCTTTTGTTTTGCGGGAACTGAGGACGGCGAAAATTGGAGACGGCGAAGAAAATGAAAAGGCATTCAAAGGCTTTTCGGCCCTCTGGCTCGACGGCAGAGAGACCAAGGAGTCCTCGCTCATCTGCGGGCTTCGTTTTGTGGGGGCAGATGAAGCCCTGGAGACCCTTATATTCACCCGCGACGAAGGGGAGGCCCAGGCTACGGATTTTCGCGAGGGAGACATTGCCATCATTTATCCCCAGGACACAAACGGTCTTTTCCCCCTGCGCTACCAGATCTTAAAATGCAGTATAGAGAAGCTGACAGACAAGGAGTTACACCTGCGTCTGCGCAACCGCCAGAGCGATGTGAAAGCGCTTTTCCGCCGCCACCAGCAATGGGCGCTGGAGCACGACCTGCTGGAGTCCAACTACCACGAGTTGCTGCGCTCCCTGTACCAGTTTTTGTCAGCGCCTGAGCGCCAGCGTAAGCGTGTGCTGGGCGAAGTGAGGCCCGCATTTGACCCGGTATTGCCCCAGATCACAGACGACAGCGGCTTTGGCGGAACCCATAACTTAAGCCCCCACCAGCGCGAAATCATCCGCAGAGCCCTGGCTGCCCGCGACTTTTTCCTGATCCAGGGACCTCCCGGCACAGGCAAAACCTCTACCATCCTCACCCGCATCGTCGGGCACCTCTACCGTCACAGCGAAGAGGGCATCATGGTCCTGGCCTTTACCAACCGGGCCGTGGACGAAATCTGCGAAAAACTCCACAGCAGCGGCGTACATTTTTTGCGCATCGGCGGCACCCGCTCGCCTTTTACCCTTCAGGCGCAGACCCGTGAACTGAATTTTGTGCAGACAGGTAAACTTCTGCGGGAAACGCGGGTATATGTGGCCACCATCTCCTCTTTTCTCAGCCGCCAGCAGGAACTGCTCCGCATCCGCAGCTTCGACACCCTGATTGTGGATGAAGCCTCCCAGTTGCTGGAACCGCACCTGGCGGGGCCGCTGACCCAGTTTTCGAGATACATCCTGATCGGCGACCAGAACCAATTGCCGGCCGTAGCCCAGCAAAAAGCAGCAAGCTGCCGCAACCTGCGTCCCGAACTCGAAAGCGCCGGATTTGCAGACCTGCGCACCTCCCTCTTCGAGCGGCTCTGGAACCGCTGCCAGCAGCAGGGATGGCACGATGCCACCGGCATGCTCGAAGAGCATTACCGCATGCACACGGATGTCGCCGACCTGATTAACCCCTATTACAAAGGAAAACTGCTCTGTCTTTCGCCCCGGCAAAAAGACCCTCTGGCATTTCCCGAAAACCCGCTTTCGCCCCTTGCCGAACTGATTTCGCAGCACCGGGTACTCTTTATCGAATCCTCCGCGGTCATTGCCGACAAAGTGCATGGCGAGGAGGCCGAAAGGGTAATTGCGCTGATTGCGGCGCTGAAAGAGTTGTATGGCGACACCTTCGACCCCGAAAAAACCGTGGGCGTGATCACCCCCTGGCGCAAGCAGATCAGCCAGATCCGGGCGCAGTTGCCCATAGAATTCAGCCAGGTGATGGTGGATACCGTGGAGCGTTTTCAGGGTTCGGAGCGGGAGGTGATCCTGCTTTCGCTGGCGATTCACCACCGGGGGCAGGTGCAGGCACTCTCTTCGCCGGGCTTTTATGAGGGCGTGGAGGTGGACCGCAAGCTTAATGTGGCTCTTTCGCGTGCGCGCAGCCAGGTGATTGTGCTGGGAGACCCGCGACCCCTGCAATGGAGCAGCCATTACAAGGCGCTGATGGCCCATATACAGACAAAAGGCGGGTATATCTCCTCTACATTTGCCCGTAACTGTTTCCTGCCCTAACTTCCCTGCATAAATAGAACCGATATGTCAGATGTA
>RDXT01000409.1 GCA_004292985.1 Bacteroidota bacterium | reverse complement strand
CCCAACCCGCTCGAACTCGAAGGTAAACCCCTGGTAGTCAAGGACCCGGAGCAGGAAATCAACCTGAACATCATTGTACCCGAGGCCATTACGACAAGCCAGCTCAGGATTTTGCTCAATGACAAGCCTCAGCCGCTCAGTCCCCGCGCAACGCTCAAGGGCAGCAGCAACCGCTACAGCCTGCGCGACTTCCTGACCCTCGACGAGCGCCAGCCCATCAACAAAGTGTCGCTGGCCGTGACCATACAGGGCCGCGAATACCGCTCGGAGCCGCTGCTGCTCAATTTTACCCCCTTCAAACCCAACCTGCACCTGCTGGCCATCGGCACGCAGAGCAACCTCCAGTTTGCGATGAAGGATGCCGATGACTTTTCGCGGCTCTACGGAAGCCAGGGCGGCGTAGCAGGCAATCGCCTGTTTAACAGCATCCAGGTCGAAAATCTGCTGGGCAAAGACGCTACGGCCTCCAACATTTCGCGGCAGGTGGAAAAACTCTACACCAAGTTTATCACAGGAAACATAGATAGCAGCGACCTGCTGGTGCTTTATATTTCCACGCATGGATTTCTGGCCGAAGATGGGGAGTTTCGCCTCCAGGGCAACGATTTTGATGCCTCGGCCCGGCGCAGCACCTCTGTTTCGTACAACGATGACATCCTGGCGATTCTCGACCGCCTGCCCTGCAAAAAACTGGTGCTGATAGATGCTTGCCACAGCGGCGGCATCAGCGGCAGCAAGGCCTCGCCCAGTGCGGTGAATCTCGAAATCGAAAAGCTCAACAAGGTCAAAAAAGGCCTTACCACCATCGTTTCGAGTCAGGGATTTGAGCAGTCTTATGAAGATGTTCTCTGGCAAAACGGCGCATTTACCCGCTGTATCCTCGACGGTCTGGCATTGGGCAAAGCAGATACGGACCGCAACAAAATCATTACCATTCAGGAACTATATGCCTATCTTTCTAAGGAAGTGCCTGCGATGGTAAAAAAGGTAAAAAACCAGGCACAGACCCCCCGGCTGATCAACAACGAGTTGGGGAACGTAGCCATTTTTGTGTTAGATTAATTTATTGAACCCGGATATGATGAAGCGTTTGTTAGTATTGTGTGCCCTCGCCCTCGCGGCAGGGCTGGTTCGCGGGCAGGGTGGGATTAATGACCCTTATTATGCCCTGAACCTCTTTCTTTCCACCGATTTTTTCAAGCAGTACGATGCCATGCGCATCCGTGCCGAAAATTCGGTGAAAGACTTTAAACGCATCCAGTACCGCTATTCCGATGAGGAAGTAAAGGCGGTTTCCGATGCCTACAATGCCTCCGCCGAGTATTTTAACCAGGTGCTGTACAACATCAAAGGCGATATTCTCAACAAAGAGAAAAACAAGTACATCATCCAGTTTCCGGCGGATTACTCCAAGCAGATCGAGGCAGACCTGTACCGCGCCAAGGATTTTTATTCGAACACCTACCAGAAAGAGCTTTCGCGCGTGACCAATGGCGAGCTGAATGGCTTTGCGATCCTGGCATTGCTGCCACAGATCATGCAATATGCCCCTATGGCCATCGAACTGTTCAAAAAAATCCAGGAGCAGATGAAGAAATTCAACGAAAACATGCTCGACCAGTACCTCATTCAACCCTATCACTTCAAGACCTGGGATGAAATTCAGTAAAATGAGAGTCTGGGGGATTTTTCTGCTTCTTTTTGCCGGAATGCTCCCCCTCGAAGCCCAGTTTACCACCGGACTGCTTCTGGATGATGCAGCCTATGAGTCGTTGCCCCGGCAGTCGCTGTATGGCGATGGCGGAAAATCCGAAAGCCTGGCCCTGCAGGGCATCAGCAAGGTGGACCTGCGGCCCTACTGTCCGCGCCCGCGCAACCAGGGTAAAATCAGCTCCTGCGTGGGCTGGTCTATGGGCTACGCCGCCCTGAGCATTCAGCACGCCATCCGCAATGGCTGGAAAGACCGCCGGGATACCATCTCCAAATATGCCTTTTCAGCGCTGTTTCTGTATAACCAGGTCAAAATCAACGAGTGCGGCTCCGGCTCCTACATCAGCGAAGCCCTGAAGTTTCTGTCTGAAAAAGGCAATATTCCCTCGGCTGAATTTGACAAGGAAGTCAATAACTGCGAGGTTATGCCCACCGCTCTCCAGCAGGAGCGCGCCCTCTCCTACCGCATCAAAGACTATGTGACGCTCTTTGGCGCCCTGGCAGAAGACGTGATCAAAATCAACAAAGTGAAACTCAGCCTTGCCCAAAACAAGCCTGTGGTGATCGGTATGGAGATCCGCAACAATTTTCAGCAACTTGGCTCCAGCGATACCTACTGGTTTCCGGAGTCGGGCGATGTGCAGCCGCTGGGAGGGCATGCGATGTGTGTGGTGGGTTTCGACGACGGGAAAGAGGCCTTCGAACTGATGAACAGCTGGGGCGAATATTGGGGAAATCAGGGCTTTATCTGGGTGAAATACACCGACTTTGCCAAATACTGCAA
>RDXT01000408.1 GCA_004292985.1 Bacteroidota bacterium | reverse complement strand
GGAAAAGAAGGCTTTTTCTACTCCACAGGAGATGCTTATTACGCCGCTGGTAAAATTGGCGAGATATTTGATGATGAAGCTTTGGCTGAAGAGATGGGAGAAAATGCCCGCCGACTGTGTCTGGAACGCAACAACCCCGACGAGATCGGTAAGCGCTACCGCGACATTTACGAAGGCCTTACATCCAAAAACCTGCAAGCCCTCGTCAAATGGTAAAAGAACCTCGTCCGCTTTCGGTTGTTCAACTCGGTACGCCCGGCTTTCCCTACGGCCTTGCTGCCATGCAGCGTATTCTGCTCATGTGCAAGGGTCTCGTGGGCGCAGGCGCCAGGGTTACCGTGCTGAGTTCCAAGGGAGTACATACCCGCAAGGGACATCCCGGCATTCAGAAATCGGGCACATACGAGGGCATTGCCTACCACTATACTTCCCCTTCGCAGTTTCGGCCAGACTCTTTTGTGAGCCGCAACTGGGAGAAAATTGCAGGTACCTTAGGTGAAATCAGCTACCTTTTCCGCCACCGCCGCGACACAGATGCCGCGCTCGTATATATCACGGGTGAGTTCTGGCTGCTGCTGTACTACCGGATCTTGTCCAGGCTCTTCGGCTTCCGCATGCTGATCTCCTATGTGGAGTTTCGCAGCGGGTTTGAAAGCCGGGATTCGTGGAGCACCCGCCTGAACGACCGTTTGTTTGACCGCTATATCGGACGCCTTTCGGATACGGTGCTGCCGATCAGCGAATACCTCGCCCGCGCCGTGCAAAAAGAAGCGCCGAAGACCTTACAATTAAAAAGCCCGGTGATCTGCGACTTTGAAGAGTTTGCAATCCCGAAAGAAGAGCAGCCTTATCCGTATTTCCTTTTCTGCGGCTCGGCCAACTACTTAGAGGTGATCGAGTTTGTGCTGGAGTCTTTTGAGGCTGTGGCAAATAAAAGAGACTTTCACCTGCACCTGGTATCGGGGGGTAAAGAGGCCGATCTGGTTTCGCTGCGCAAACGCATTGCAGAAACGCCTTCCAAAGATCGGGTGCATCTTTTTTCCAATATTCCCCGTGCTGAAATCCCGGTGCAGATGGTCAATTCATCGGCTCTGCTGATTCCGCTGCGGAACACGATCCAGGACGAAGCGCGTTTCCCGCACAAAATCGGAGAATACACCGCTGCCGGAGCGCCGATCATTACGACGGGTTTTGGCGAGATTCCCTGGTATTTCCGGGACGAAGAAAGTGCCCTGATCGCGCAGTCCTATGAAATCAGCGCCATCGCCGAAAAAATGCAGTGGGTGGCAGACCACCCGGAGCAGGCGAGGGCTGTGGGCCTGGCGGGCCATGAAGTAGGACGAGCCTGCTTTGATCACCTGGCATACGGGCAGACCCTGTATAAACATATCGCACAACTCTGCGGCAAACCCGCACCCGCACAGGAGGTCCCTGTGGCTGAATCTGTTGTACGTTAATCTCTCTCCATGAAAATTCTGATGATGTCTGACAATCTGGTGAAAGGCGGCAGAGAGCGCAGGCTGATCGAGCTGCTCAAAGGCCTCACCCCTTCACCCGAAAATCAAGTACACCTCCTGCTGCTCTCAGATCAGATTGCCTATCCGGAAGTACACAAACTTCCCGTCAAAATTCATACGCTGGGTCGCGGGGGCCGTCGCGATGCGGGCATGTTCCTGCGCGTGTACCGCCTCCTGAAAGAGGTGAAACCTGACCTTATCCACTGCTGGGGCTCGCTCTCTTCGGTGGTGGGTCTGCCTGCGGCACGTGTGCTGGGCATTCCCTTTATCAATGCGACGATTGCCGATGCGCCTGCCCATGTGGGCCTCACGCACAAGCATTTTATGCGCAGCCGCTTCACCTTTCCTTTTTCGGATGCCATCGTCGGCAACTCTTATGCGGGACTCAAGTCCTACCGTGCGCCGGAGCAAAAAAGCTACTGCATGCACAACGGGTTTGACTTCAACCGCATCGCATGGCTGGAAAACGAAACGCTGATCCGCGAAAAATTTGGCATCCAGACTCCGCGCGTGATCGGAATGGTGGGTGCCTTTGAAGAACGAAAAGACTACTCAACCTATATCCGCTCGGCGATAGAGATCGTGTCCCGCCGCAGCGATGTGAGTTTTATGGCCATCGGCGGCGGTGTGCTGCTCGATGCCTGTAAGGCGATGGTGCCTGAGGCACTCCGGAGCCGGATTATCTTTACCGGCGTGCAAAACCAGGTCGAGTCTATCATGAATATCATGGATGCGGGGGTGCTGACCACCAATCCTGACCAGCACGGCGAAGGGATCTCCAATGCCATTCTGGAATTTATGGCGCTGGGCAAGCCCGTGGTGGCTACCGACGGCGGCGGCACGGGCGAGATCGTGGTGGATGGCGAAACCGGATTTCTGGTTCCGGGCAAACAGGTCGCTCCTCTGACTGAGCGCATGGAGTGGCTGCTGGACCACCCTACGGAAGCTGCCCGCATGGGCGAGGCCGGGCACCAGCG
>RDXT01000407.1 GCA_004292985.1 Bacteroidota bacterium | reverse complement strand
TGAAAGACGCTGATGCCGGAGCGGGAAAAAACCTGGAGAAGTCTGCATCTGAATTCCAGAGCCTCGAAGCGCGTCTGGCGGGCCTCCGCCAGCAACTGAAGCTCCTCAATATTCCGACCGATAAACTCAGCCCCTCCACCCTCAGCAGCCGGGTCGAAGTGCGTGCGCCTTTTTCCGGCTATATCACCGAGGTGTATGTGAACATGGGTACCTATGTAGCGCCGCAGGAAGGCATTTGTGAACTGGTGGACCGCAGCCACCTCCACCTGGAGCTGCAGATTTTCGATAAAGACATCGCACGGGTGCGCGAAGGGCAAAAACTCAGCGCCATCATCGGCGGAAAAGAATACAGCGGCTTTGTGAAAACTGTGGGTCAGAAGGTGGACGAAGAAACGCATACGCTGGGCGTACATGCACATATCGAGGAGGAGTCTGCGGCCATTAAACCGGGGGTATATGCCAGTGTACGCCTGTGGACCGAGGGAGAGACCCTGCCCGCTGTGCCCGAATCTGCAATTTTGACAGAAGAAGATCAGCACTATGTTTATCTTCGCGAAGGCAAAGACACCTTCCGGCGCATGCACGTGCATACAGGAGCTTCAGCAGGCGGATTTACGGCCCTGGAGACCCGCTTGCCCGATGGCGCCCAGGTGGTAGTTGCCGGAGCTGCATCTTTACATACGAAAACGGAATAAACCCAATGGAACATAGCCATTCGCACACCCATTCGCATTCGCACGATGAGAACAGCCTGCACAAAAGCACGGATTTACAGGACTATCTGGGCGAGTTTGTGTATGGCGGGATAGATGGAAGCGTAACTACCTTCGCGGTGGTTGCCGGATCGGCAGGCGCAGGCCTGCCGGTCTCGGTGGTATTGATTCTGGGCTTCGCCAACCTGATCGCCGACGGTTTTTCGATGTCGGTAGGCGCGTATTTGTCCACCCGCTCCGAGCGCGACAATTATGAAAAGCACAAGCGCATCGAGTATGAGGAAGTCGAGCTGATCCCGGAAAAAGAGCGCGAAGAAATCCGCGACATTTACCGGAAAAAAGGCTTTGAAGGCGAACTGCTGGAAAAAGTGGTCGAGGTGATTACGGCAGACAAAGACCGATGGGTGGATGTGATGATGAAGGAAGAGCTGGAAATGTCGCTCGACCACAAATCACCGCTGGGCAAGGCCCTGACTACCTTCCTGGCCTTTCTGGTGGTGGGTCTGATTCCCCTGCTGGCCTATGTGTTCAACTTCAACAATGCCCTTAACCCCAGCCAGCTTTTCACCCTTTCCTGCGTGATGACGGGACTGGCGTTTATGTTCATCGGCTGGCTGAAGGCGCGGGTTACCCACACTTCCTATCCGAAGGCGATACTGGAAACCTTGTTTCTGGGCGGGTCGGCTGCGGCCTTGTCCTATTTCGTAGGAGATTTGCTGGAGCGGATTGTAGCGGGTTAAGCGCTTTACACAATCTTAACCTTCCCGTAGCGCTTAATACATCTGAGGGTGTGTTTTTGTAAAAAAACTACCCCCATGCCTACCATCCGAGACCTCCGCGAGGCGCTGCACTCAGCCATTCAACTGCTCAAAGACGCTGCCGGCAATGATCCGGTCATCAGCAAGCAAAATCTGGAAGATCTGGTCCGGGATATGGACCTGCCTATCCGTATTTTTGTAGAGCATATCTACTACCTGGCACAGGAAAAAGAAGGTCCCGGCGGCCGCGTTACCCGCAATGACCTCGACAAACTGGCCATCGAGATCGAAGCAAAAATCCTCGATGAAATGGAGCTCACTCCGGAGCCGCTTACGCAGGTAGAAATTGACCGGATGGCGCTTGTCAGCCCCGTTCACGCAGGTCTGGGCCGGGACTGGAAAAACTATGTATTGTCGCGCCCGAAGATGGATTCCGAAGAACTGCGTACGGCACTCGCTGTGATGTGTACCGGACTGAATTTCAATGGTTTCTATCAAAGTCAGTCCAATATCCGTGCCTTCGCGATCCCACCTGCGGCTACAGAACCCTGGCCGAGCCTGGAGTCTTTCCTGGAGGCATTCAACAACTCCCCTGACCAGGACCTCGCCGGGTATAGCCAGTATCTCGAAAATCCGCAGGAGATTTCCACCGCAGGGGTGTTTTTCCTGGAGTTTGTGGAAGCGCAGTCCACCGAAAACCGGGGCCGCGCCGAAGAAGTGGTGCACCTGATGACCGCCCAGCTCGAACAGATCCGCTACATCCGCTTTATCACCAATTACTACGAAGGGACTACCTATTTTGTGGTGGGTCGCGCTGCCAATGGAAACCTGGTGCTGCTGGCACAGGTGCAGTTGTGGAACTGAGACAGGGTACAGGGGACAAGGAACAGGGTTCAGGGAACAGGGAACAGATAAAGTGTTTCCCAAAACCCCGCAGTGTTTCCCGAACCTGCGGGTGTTTTGGGAACAAAAAATCTTCTACTCCTTCACAAAACGCCGCACAGCATATCGTCCGCTTTGAATAT
>RDXT01000561.1 GCA_004292985.1 Bacteroidota bacterium | reverse complement strand
TAAAGAGGGTTGTAGCCAGTGCTGCTGATGACACGGCCGTAGGCATCGTAGCTGAAGGTAGTCATGAGAGTAATAATGCCCCCATCAAGGATCAGGGATTCGGTTTCTTTTACCTTTCCTTTTTCGATGCCCGTAGTGCCGTAGGTGGTGTAAGTCAGAGAGTTGGCGGAAGTGATGGTGAGGGTTGTCGGGGTGATGGTGGCAGGCGGGGTGCCCGTCCAGAAGCCTGTCTCTACGACCCGGCCAAAATTGTCGTAGCGGGTAGCGAGGTACTTGTTTTGAGCAGCGAGGTTGCCATCCCGAACCAGCGCAAGCTGGTCGCGGGTGGTGTACCACATGTTGACCTGGGCCGCATCGGGTACCTTTTTGGCGGTCATGCGGTCGGCAGCATCGTAGGTATAGGTGAAGAGAAGGTTAGCGTCTGAGAGGGTCACGCCAGGGGGGAGTACTTTGCTCAGGCGGCCTTTGTCGTCATAGAGAGAATAGGTATCTGCTTTTTGCGTCTCCGCACTGTTCGCGCGGCGGGAAAGTACCACCCGCCCTTGTTTATCCGTAAATGTGATGGATTTGTCCGTATCGAGGATATTGCGGACAGTCGTTTTATAAAGACTGCCATTGGGGTATAGCCCGGGGCCACCGCCCACCAGCACAGCATCGGCGCTGGTATTGGTGCTGTAGATCGTTTCTGTGGGATTCCATTCGGGCGGGGTAACCATGATGACCCGGCTCAGGGGCGAAGACTCATATTGAGTAAGGCTAAACGGTGTATTGGCAGGTATGCTCTGAAAGGCGCCTGTAGATAGGGTGCTTTCAAAGGGATTATAGGCGTGTGTCTGGCGGCCCAGGTTGTCGTAGGCTACCGCAGAAATGACATCTTTACCTGTGGGCGACTGGCCTTTCGCTACGCCCTGGAGCGGACGACCCAGGCCGTCGAGGTACTGGATATTCACCCGCCGGACCAGATTACTGCCTTCTACCGCTATGCCGTTGTTATAGACCGTAGAATCTTTCACCCAGTTGTAGGGCTGGCTGCCGCCTTTGTAGCGGTAGGTATAGAGCGTTTTTACAAGCCCCCCACGCGCAGATACTTCGCTCAGGCGCTGGAGTGCATCATAGGTGAAGTTCGCCACTTGTCCGTCGGGCTGGGTGATGCTGCTCACAAGCCGGGTACCTGTGTGGTAGTTGTAGGTCCATTCGTACGTCTCATACGTGCGTTTTTTGATCAGGCCATTCTGCCATTCATAGGTTTCCTGAGGCCAGTTGGCGAGGGTGAATTTTTTGGGGTAGCCTTTGCCTGCGCTGCTGGTCGGGTGGTATTCGTCAATAGTTCCTTTGAGTATCCAGTTGCTTGCGTTGAAGGGAGTGGGCACGTCATTGACCCAGGTCATTTCGTAGCGATGGAATCGGTATGGATAAGGAAAAATGCCAGTACCCCCACTGCTTACAGGGACTCCGGTCGAACCATTGAAGAAGCCGTATTCTATTTTCGATCCATCCACCAGCAGGTTATTGACGAGTTTGCGGGTTTCGAGTGGAGAAGCGATGATATTGAGATTCAACAAGGATGTACGAAGGTCACTTGCAGGCAGATCATGGGCGTAGCTATGCTCTGTACGGTAGATTTTGCCATCGGAGTTGGTGTTTTCGATAGCGATAGGTGCGAGGTGGCGGTTTTGGGGGTCGTAGGTGTAGGTAGAGGTAGAATAGACCCCGTCCTGGTAACTGGTCTCTGCCTGTACAAGGCGTGCGTGTGTGCGCGGCTTGTAGGGGCGCTCGTAGTAAATATCGTACATATCTCCACCTGGGGCATTCCCGCAAGGCTTCTGATAGCTTTGTACGCGAAACATATCTCCAGGAGATAGTAAACTAAGCGTAGTTGTGTAGGAGGTAGAGATCGTGGACACAACATTATTTGACTCACTACGTGCAGTGTTCCCAATAGCAGAACCATTCAGTGCATCAAAGGCACGGGGTACCCATGGAGACACCGTGTTAATCGGATCTTCTATAGCGCCTGTATTAATATTGAAGGAATAGGTTTTATGGCCATTTCCTGACAGAGATTCTTTTACATTTTGATAGCCAAGATGCCCCTCAAAAGAACTCATGGGTGCAATATTATCTGCCGCAAACACTATGATGCCAGTCGCAACAATTCCTCCGCCATTCACAAGTTCATAATATCCGAATGCAGATACTCCATAGACCAGCTTAGTCAGCAAAACGCCACTGGAAATACCTGGTGTCGTTTCGCGGTCATAAGAATAGGTCTTTATAATGTCATTGACCGCAGAAATGCCATCGTGCGTTTTAATTTCTTTAATCCGGAGGCCGCCCGCAGTTTTGTTTACGGTTTGTGTGACATAGCTTCTCATTTGCATCCTTGCCCATCCATGTGTGCCCATCAACTCGAAACGATACGTTACATTGGGTTGAAGCAAGGGAGCAAAATCTGTGACAGGGCGTGTAGCAGAAATATCGAGGCCTGCATCCGAAACATTATACCCCCATTGCCCTACTATTTGGTTTGTGGAATTGTTAACAATGAAGAGTGATATACCAGCCTGTTCGTCGCAGGTCTGTGGATAATAATCATATAAATTCCTGAGACTGAGCGTTATTTCACTTTGTGAAATCTGGCTGGCAGAGCTAAACGTAAATGTATTACTGGTGGTAATTTCACCACAGCATACATTACTCGGATATGCATAGTTTTCGAGATTTAGCAGATTCGAATAAACTTTATCTATATCCGCATACGTATTTGCCTCATACTCAAAGCTCGTATAACCACCAGTAGGATAGTCTATTTTATTCAATGCACCATTTTTCATGTACTGGAAATTACTCCCTCTATTGGCACTCCCATAGTTAACAGGACTTCCATACGGATCAATAACAGTAGAATTAGGTACGTTTACTTCAAGCCCCTCATTGCCGACAGCTCCATTGTCGAAGCCCCAGCTATCTGTTGCTTTGGACAAACGAAAGCGTATGAACTGGGTTCCATCAGGGTTCAGATCTCCGATATATGAAAAGAGGTGAGGCGGTTTAACCACCGCATTTGAACAGTCTTTTTCCTGTAAAGACGTGAGTTTTAATCGCTTATACTCAGGCTTAGGCGGCCCTGGAAGGCTCTGATCTTTGCCATAGTCGAAAAAATAAGCGTAACTGAACAGGAATTGAGTGCAAAAGGAGCCACTGTTAATTGTAATCTGATCTAATCTCTTTTTATCCACTACGAATCCTGTATTTGGCATATTGCTATCAAGGTCTTCTCTGTCAGTATTGCACACAAAGTTTATGGTTCCGGTGCTTGAAGTAATACTACTCAACCGCTTTCCGATGATCTCAGTGCGGGTCAGAGGATGAGTTGGATCATCAGGGTCACCCACCTGCGACGTAACAATGCTACTACTCCATCCGCAAGGGTCTTGAACCATTAAAAACTTACTGGAGGCGAGGTTTTTATACGAGTAGTTATCTGTGACGTAAGAAAGATTTATTTGATAATTCCCATCACTTGATTCCACGCGCAGCAGATACCATGAGGTAAGCGCCGAGAGATTGAACGCCTCGCCCGTAGATACTGAGCGCTCGGTAGCCGTAGGGCCACCAGGAATTCCTCCAAAAATATACTTTGTTCCATCGGGTACTATAAGTGTAAAAGCATAAAACTCGCCGCCATTCATTGTTACCTGAATCTTAATGTCTTGCTGGGGAATCAGGTTGGGCTGCTGATTCATATCAAAATAGAATTTGCCCGAATACCCTGCAAAATTAAAGGAGAATATGTCGGCCTCCCCATCTAAGTTGCCTTCCCGTATCGCCTGGGCTACGTTACCATCTGTCATTACATTTGCTACTTGTTGCCCATTAAAATAATATCCTCTTGTAAAATCATCATCTCTTAGGCCCTGTACCACACGGCTCACCATACCCCCTGCGTTCAGGCTCCACCCTAAGCCTACCCAGCTTGCGTTTTCTGCCAGTCGTACCCCACCTGCATGATAACTCAGGCCTACAGGCAGAGATAGTGGACCCTCCTGGACAGTGTAAATAGGAATTGAAATATCTGGCACACCGGTATAATAGCTCACCGGAATATCACCATACTTTCCGAGCGAAGCCGCATTCGGGGCAGGCATTACTATGTCCTTGACATAATTATTGACAGGCTGCGCAAACACCCAACCAGATATAGCACACAAAAGGATGCAAAAACGGATCATCGTTTTCATACGAAACTAAGGTTGATGCTGAAAAATTAGTTCTTGACTATGTGCAGAAGCTCAGAAAACAATTCAGTGCCCATCCGGATGTGAATGGCGTATGTTCCTTCGGGCCAGTCCTGTACGTTCCATGCTGTCTCAGCCTCGACAGGCCCGACAGGTAATTCACGCGCCGCTATTATTCTTCCATCAGAGCTGTATATGGCAATGATAGCCAGTTCTTCATCAGGACTGGATATCTTTACCGTGATTTTTTCGCTGGAAGGATTAGGATAAACACTTATAAGCACATTTTCAGATGCTTCAACGTCACTGTTACACTGTGTATATCCTTGCCGCAGGCCTGAACGTGCAGCCCCTGCCGCAAGTACTGAATGCATGCGCAGCATTTGACCGTAGGTAAACATACACCTCGCCGCATCCACCGTATTATCCATAAAATTCAGGGTCATCTCCAAAGGATACCCGGGACAAATGCTGGTGTGCCCAGGTCCTGGATTCCCATAGTTAGGAGCGTTATGAATAGGCGTATCATCTACGTAGTCATCTGAGCAACGGGCTCCGCTCCCCCACAAAGGAAAGAGATTGAGGTAGTTACCTACTAAATGTGTCAGCGTCTTTCCCTGATCGTACGGGGAATCGTTATAATTTGCCACCCCAAAATAGCGGTAGTCAATCACAATACCATCAGTGGCGGGATTGCCGCCAGGCATTTGGGCATAGCCGTTCACACCGTTTGCGAGCTTACATACCCACACATTCAGATACTTGCTGCTGTTCCAGGAGCTTACGCCGCCCGATTCTGTTCTTTTTACCTCATCAGGGGTATTCCATTCTGCTTTTGAGGAAGCATGATATACAATGCCCTGCTTCACTTGCCCGCCTGTCGCATCCGCTGCAAGACAGAAGCTTATCTGCGTATCTCCTGCTCGTTTTGACTGAAAAGCCAGTGCTTGCGCATCATCCCGGATACAGGCAGTTTCCCCCTTGAAATCGCGGTTCAGCGCCTCAAGTTGCAGGTCTATTTGTTCCCTGCCGATTTTTTCATCAGCCTGTGAATACACTACATGAAAAACAACCGGAATTTCCGCAGGCAGAATTTCTGCAGATTTTTGAAACTCCGTGCTGAACTTCTCTATCGCCTTCCGCTTTTCGGCATACTCAATCCCTTCAGACACCCCGGCCTTAACGTTGAGGTGCATGGATGGTGTTTGGCTGTAAAGCCAAAAGGGGAAGAATAATAAAATGAATGAGTGGAATGTGTTTTTGAGATTCATATGTTATGTGTGCTGTTGTATGTTGAGTCTCTAAAACAAATCTATCGTTTGTGCAGGAAATTGTCAAGAACTTCTTTCATCACAAAAAAAAATCCGGAGCGGCAAATCATATTAGATCATTCATTATCAATGAGTTATAAGATTCTGACAGAAAAACTGAATACATATTCACTGATTCTCATCATTGCCAATTCATTGATATACAATCCTTTGGGGCAATGTTATGTAATTGTTAAATTTTGCAGTAAGGGGTGAGGTGGGCGTGAATTCTACTTTTCTCTGTGAGCTTCGTGCTGACTCCTGATCTCTATGTTAAAGAACCAAAGTCCCTCTCCGCCTCCACCCCCTCCGGATCAGATACTCCGCCAGCAGCAGATTCGGGACCCAGCCCAGCCATGCCACCACCCGGTACACATCCATCGGCGGGGGGGCAAGCGCCCAGATAATGCCCAGTTTCCAGGCGCGGAGGGTCAGGGCCGACAAGGTCAGGGCAAAACTCCGGATCATCCAGTCCTGGTGGAGACGCCATTTGCGCGCACGGGCATAGCGCCAGGCCTGCGCGGTGCTGAACAGCCAGAGCAGCGCCAGCGTAGCGAAGGCAATCCGCGAGCTGAGGCCGCCATTTGCATAAAAAGACATGACCAGACTGGCCGGACCTGTGATAAAGAGGATATCGAGGAGGTAGATATAGCCCATCACCCGGTGCACCTGGGGCATCTGGCGGCGAATCCCGGCAGAAAACTGCGTAAAACCTGCCAGCAGTACCCACATGCTCGCATATACGTGGATAAAAAAGGCCGCCCGCCAGTGGTCAATGTGGATATATTGCTGTTTGATCCGCAAAAAACCGACATCGGTGTTGTAGGGGATGTATTGCAGGGTGATCTGTAGCAGTAGCAAGCTGAAGAAGGCCAGCAGGGCCAGCAAAAAAAGAGAGACAAAAAGCCGTTGTTTTATGACCATGCCGGAACTTTGAATAGCTAAAAATACTATTTTTACCCCATTACAAAAAATCCCGTATGAAACGTCAACTCCTCACACTTTCCTCACTCTGTACACTGTTGTTCCTCGTTGCTGCCTGCAGCCAGCCTTCAGGCCAGTCGCAGACCGCCTCAGGCGAGATGAAGGCACCTGAAAAGGGGATTCTTCCTGTATCGGCGAAACTCAGCGAGAAGGTGGTGGTAGCGGGAGAAAAAGACATTACGGGCCTCTGGGCAGGGCAGTTTGATTCGACGGCTAACCAGAAAAAACTGGCCGGATTCATGAGAGAGTTGTACGGCGCAGAGGACTTTGAGTTTTATGAATTCATTTCTCCCGAAACGTACAGTCAGATTCCCGCAGACCTCCGAAAATCTGTAGAAAAGGATGCGCTCTATGGCGAGTATTACATTGCCCCTCCCAACAAGCTCAGCCTGGTGATAGACCAGTTTGGCGAAGGCAAGGTAACAGGCCGCAGTGTCTGCGCAGGCAATGACCGTCCGCTCACGGGCACCTATGAGGCGACTGCCGAAGGCTGGACCATGACCCTCAATGAGCCGGGAGACGACCGCTACGATGGCGTGTTTACCGTCTCTTTCCGCAAAAATGACTCTCTGATGACGGGCACCTGGAAGCCTTTTAAACCAACGGTAGCCGAAAAAACATTCACCCTCTACCGCTCCAACTTTACGTATAATCCTGAGTATCACTTCAACTGGCCTTCCCGCTTTGGCAATGCCGAAGACCTGAATGCTTCTGCGCGCGTACTTACAGAGGCCGATGTTGAAAATCAGCCTAAGGCCACCCTGCGCATCGCCCGCACAGCCATGTATGCCCGCCACGGCTACAGCTTCAAAAACCGCGACGTCCGCAATTTCTTCGAAGGGTTCAACGACTATGTTCCGGTTACCGGCCAGGACCTCCGCAATCTGCTAACAGAAACCGAGCTGAAAAACGAGGCCCTGCTCAAGCGCTATGAGGCATACGCCGAGGAGTTTTATGACCAATACGGGCGATGAGCTATGCGGATTGAAGGAGAAAGAGTCGTTATCCGCACCTTGGAAGAAGCGGACGCGCCCCACATTTCCCGGCTGGCCAATAACATCAAGGTCTGGCGGAATGTGAGTGATCGTATGCCCTACCCGTATCTGGAGGAGCATGCTGTTACGTATATTGCCAACAGCCTGGCTGCGCAGCCTGTGTGTAACCACGCCATCGAGATAGAGGGTGCCTTCGCCGGGGTGATCGGAATTATGCCAAGGGAAGATATTTTCCGGGTTTCGGCGGAGATCGGCTACTGGCTGGGAGAGCCTTTCTGGGGTAAAGGATTCGCTACGGAAGCTGTGCGGCTGTTTGTGCCCTGGTGCTTTGAGCAGTTCCCGGAGGTGGTCCGGCTGTATGGCGGAGCCTATGAATACAATAGCGCCTCGATGGGGGTGCTTCAGAAAGCGGGCTTCCGGCCGGAGGCGGTGCTGCGCAAAGCGGTGATCAAAGAGGGAAAATTGCTGGACGAGCATATCTTTGCCCTGCACCGCGATGGAATTCTGTGAGACTGGTATTTACAAAAAGAATATTTTTCTTCACATTTACTTTAAACTATTGTTACTTTTCGGGATCAAATTTGTCCCATTCATAAAATGTAAGGTTAGCCCTTAGAACGTCCGTCTGACAAACCCTTTCCTTCCTTGTATCATGGATTTCTGGACGCTCATCTGGATCTTGCTCTCTGTCATTGTTCCTATTGTACTCGGGGTGTGCTCACTCCGCCAGCGGGGGATATTCGATCTCCGCCTGCCTGAAAATACTTCACCGGCCTCACAGACAAAAACACTTCGCCTGCGCCCCTACCTGCTGATGGGTCTGGGCGGCATGATGCTCACAGCATACCTTCTCTGGCTGCTGTGAGCATATATGTTGTTAACGGGGGTTTATTTCATGTTGCGCTTGGCGCGGCGGTTGGGATTCACTCCCTGCTGGCGCATCTTCATGATCTCCTGCTGCTTTTTCTGCTGGCTGTCCATCCATGATTCGAGGCGGGACTTGCCTCCGGTATTTTTACCTGAAGCCTGGCCTTTTTTCTGCACCTGACGCATCCGCGCGAGCAGCACATCGTCTTTAATAAAGAGACGGATGATGGAGTTCTGCGCAATCACCAGGATGTTGGACACAAAGTAGTAAAAGCTCAGACCTGAGGCGTAGTTGTTCAGGAAAAACAGCAGGAATATGGGCATAATATAGACCAGCATTTTCATCTGCTCGGTGGCAGGTGTTACAGGCTGGCCTTTTTGCTGGAGATACGAATAGGCGAAGGTCGAAAGGGCCATCAGGATCGTGAACAGGCTCACGTGGTTGCCATAGCCCGGCAGCGAAAAGGGCAGGGTCGCAATCGAATCGTAGGTCGAAAGGTCAGCGGCCCAGAGGAAGGGCTGGTGGCGCAGTTCCACCGCCTGCGGGAAGAAGAAAAAGAGCGCGATCAGGAAGGGATAGGAAAAGAGCATGGGCAAACAGCCGCCAAACATACTCACGCCCATCTCCCGATAGATGCCCATTTTGGCCATCTGGAGCTTCTGAGGGTCGTCCTTGTGCTTCTCGTCCAGGGCCTTAATCTCCGGCGCGGCATTGATAATCCGCA
>RDXT01000560.1 GCA_004292985.1 Bacteroidota bacterium | reverse complement strand
AAAATCTTGAAAGGAAAAACGCGGGCTGCGGGCCAGCAGATCGCCTGTCTGGGCAATCAGGATTTCACCATCATATATAATGCGTCCGGCCTCATTGCCGAGGAGGTTGGTATAAACATAGGTGCAGTTGTAGCCGCGCGAAGCCTCGCGAACCAGCATTTCACGGACGCGGCTTTTCCCGAAGGCAAAATTGGAAGCACTGGCATTGAGGATAACATCCACATTGTTGAGGTAGTGGCGCTGGGCCGGACGCACCCCGTTCCAGGCATCTTCACATATTTCCATGCCAATCCGTACCCCATCTACCTCAAAAATGAGGTCACCAAAGGGGTATTCTTCTCCTTCCCACTCTTTCCAGACGACCAGGTCTTCTTTCCAGGGCTTAAACCAGCGGGGTTCGTAGTAAATACCATCTCCGGCAAGCTCCTGTTTGGCTACGAAGCCTAATAATTGCCGGTCATGGATCAATGCAGAGACATTATAGAGGCAATAGTCCTGCTCCATGGGCAGTCCGACACAGAGGGTCAGCCCGTCGGAGGCATCTACGATCGCCTTGAGGCTCCGGGAAGATCGGCGGAGGGTGTCGTCGCTGAAAAAAGCGTCTTCACAGCCATAGCCACTAATAGATAATTCGGGCAGACACAGCAGGTGCACGCCCCGGCTGCGGGCTTCGTTCATGGCAGCAAGAATGCGGCTGAGGTTGCCCGCAAAGTCGAGCGGGGTCTGGTTGAGGCTGGCGCCTGCGAGTCGGAGATGTTTCATGCCCTGAATTTATGTGTTATTTATACACAAATATACGACTAAATGTTCGCAGCTTTTCGTATTTTTGCCGCTGATGAATCCTTCACGCCAGCATATCCAGATCGCCGTAGATGCCGTAGTGTTTGGCTACCGAAGTGCATCGGGCCTCTCGGTGCTGCTGATCCGGCGGCGTTTTGCGCCCCACGCAGGTGCCTGGGCCTTGCCGGGTGGCTTTGTCCGGGACCACGAGTCGCTGGAGGAGGCTGTTTCCCGTGAGCTTGAGGAAGAAACCGGCGTGAATATACGCTACTTGGAGCAGCTTTATACCTTTGGAGATGCAGACCGCGACCCCAGGGGCCGGGTGGTCTCCGTTACCTACTTTGCGCTCGTGAAGCCGGAGAACCTGCGGATTTTTGCCGATTCTGATGCAGAGGAAACGGCATGGTTTGATATTCAGAAGCTTCCTGAGCTGGCCTTCGACCACCCGCGCATTCTGAAAACGGCCATAGAGCGCATCCGCAACAAAATTTCGTATGAGCCGATCGGCTTTGAGTTGCTGGAAGAAAAATTTCCCTTCGCAGACCTGCATACGCTTTATGAAACCCTGCGCGGCGCTCCGATAGACCGGCGCAATTTTAAGAAAAAGATGATGAGCCTCCAGATTCTGGAGGAGAGTGGCGAGCGCCGCAAGCAGGCGGGATCCGGTCGCCCGGCGGCGCTGTATCAGTTTAATAAGGAGAAGTATTTTCAGTTGAAGGAAAAGGGAATTGTGTTTGAGGTGTAGGCGCTGGGGCGTGGGTTTGTTAACCTTTTTCCCCATATACCATTATCCCCTATACCTCTATTCATCACACCTCTATTCCTATCCAAAATGAAAGCAAGTCTCCTCTGTATCCTCCTGATTATCAGTGCGTACCTTCCTACCCAGGCGCAGCTGACGGTGAGCGGATTTACCAACTACAATCTGCACGGGTTTAATGTGCTGGTGAATAACCAGGCCATCAGCGGGCACGCGACAGCGGTGCAGGGCGCAGTGGACTACCTTGACACCCTGCTGCTCCGGGTAACCCAATACGGGCTGGAAGCGGAAGTGCTGGACTCCCTCAAAGCCATCCCGATCTTTATGGAATGGGCGCTTACCACCGGATCGGCATGGTATCATTACGACGTTAACTGGCTGATACAGAATGGCTACAACCCCGCCAAGGCCCGTGCGGTGGAGATTACCAACATCACCAACTTCGTGAACTGGTCGCGACAAAACCAGCCGATGGTCATTATGCACGAGCTGGCGCACGGCTACAACGACCATGTGCTGACGCTGGGATATCCGGCCATTGGGGCGGCATTTACCCATGCAGTGAATACCGGGATTTACAATTCTGTGCCCTACAATCCGGGAAATGGCAACCCTCAGTTTAACCTGCCCGCCTATGCGCTGAGCAACCAACAGGAGTATTTTGCGGAGATTACGGAGGCTTATCTCGGTCAAAACGACTATTATCCCTTTGACAGTACGGACCTCCGCAGCTTCGATCCGATGGGCTATGAGGTGGTAAAGGCTGTCTGGCGCTTTGGCGGAAACACAGCGATCGGCGATGAGGCTCCCTGGCAGGTGCGGATGTATCCTGTCCCGGCAGAGGACCTGCTGTTTGTGGAGAGCAGCTCGCCCCAGCCCTTAAAAGTCTATTTGTCCGATACGATGGGCCGGGTATATGATTCTTTCGAGGTAGGAAAAGAAGGCCTTCAGATAGACCTTTCGGGCTATGCCTCGGGCCTGTATATGCTTATCTTTCAGGACGATCGCTACCGGAGCAGCCGTCGTTTTGTGAAAAAATAAGTGCAGAGCCAGCGCTTTGTTGTAGGTTTGCAGCGTCAATCCTCACCGAATGAGACGCTTTGTTTTTTTGCTGACACTCCTGTCCTTTCTGTATTCCGGTCTGCCAGCGCAGTCGCCGGAGCGGTTTTTCGTACCTGCCGAGGTGGATTTTTCACGCAGGCTGCGGGACTGGCAGGGCTTTGGATTTACCTATACGGAAGCCCTTTCTACCCCCGATTACAGCAAAAAGCCACAGGATTACGGCGGCTTTCAGTTGCTGAATGAACGAAAGCGGCAGCAGGTATTGCAGATGATTTTTGGCGAAGAGGGCCTCAAGGTCAGCTTTTTAAAGGTCTATCTCGACCCCTTTCACCAGGCGGTGCAGGGAGGGACCTTTGACCACAGCAGCAGTACGGCGAACCTGCGCTACATTGCCCGCGAAGGCCAGCGGATCACGCGGGGGCGCATGGGCGACTTCAGCATTTATACCGTGCTCTTTGCTCCTCCGGGCTGGATGACCCTTCAGAAACAAGTGCGGGGCCGCGACCTCGATCCGGTGTACAAGCCTGATTTACAACTTTATATCACCGACTGGCTCAGGTATCTGCGCGACCAGGAGGGGCTTACGCTGCGCGGGTTTTCCCTTCACGAAGGAGGCGAAGACTGGAGCCGCTGGGATGAAGATGGCCTCAGCGACAAGCCCTACCCCTATTCGATGTACTGGTCGCCTGAGCTAACGACTGAGTTTGTGCGCAGCCTGCAACCTGTGTTTAAAACCGCAGGGCTGCAGGAGGTATTGATTTCGGCGGGCGAACCCCAGAGCTGGCAGCACTTTAACCGCTGGGGCTACGCCGACGCGCTGCTGCAGGATGAAAAGACCTTTCGTGCGCTGGGCTTTATTGCAGCGGGCGGAGGCGAGGGCACTGCGGCCCCGCTGCTCGAAAAGCGCCCCGAACTCCCGGCCTGGTCCTGCGCCGGAGAATGGGGGGCGATGGATGTGACCTTTGTACAAAGCATACAGGAGCAGATCTATGTGGCGCAGGTGAGCGCCTATGCGCCGCGCACGGGTATCTACCGGCCTTCGCAATGGGCTGGCAGCCCCAAAGAAGCCTCCGCAGCGTTTCTCGTGCGCGAAGACAGCACCTATGAGGTCTTGCGGGGATACCATTATTATAAGCAGGTGAGCCGTGCCGGACAGGCCGGCATGATCGTAGCGGCGGCCTCGGCCCAGTCCGACGAACTTTCGCTGATGGCATTTGGCAGCAACAAAACCCGGCACCCCGATGCATTTGCCCTGATAAATACGGGCGTAAATAACCCCGAAAAGGCCGATGCCGTCGAAGTAGAGGTCGGTCGCCACCGCTACCACTTTAACCTGACCGACCCGGAACTGCGGTTTAACTATGCCAATGCCTGGTCCCTTGAAAAACAACGCCTCACCGGAGCCGATGCCGGGGTAAAATCGGCGCGTACCTGCACGGAGAAAGGCTATTTGCTCGAAGTGGCCATTCCCAAGTCCCGGTTTATGGAGGCCTGGGAGGTAAATGCACCCTTCAGCGTCCGGATCGCCGACCAGGATTACCTTCATAGCGAAATCGCCCGCGATACGGCTTCGCACAACCTCTGTTTTTCCTTTCGCGACACCCTCTGCGGTTCCCACCGCCTGCTGGTGCCCGGCATCGAAAGTCCTGTGATGATAGATGGCAATATTGATCCGGTCTGGCAAGGAAAGCCCGTAAATGCCCTGCAATCGCGCAGCGGGTGGCTCAGCGCAGGCTGGAAGGCCATTCAGGACGACCGCTACCTGTATCTGCTTTTTGAGGTGCACGACTCCAGTCCGTTACCCGGCAGGCTGGTCAGCATTGCGGTAAAAGGCAGCACCTTTACCCGCTTCGAGGCATGGCGCAGTACCGATGGCGGCGAGCAGTACCGGAAAGCCGGTATATATGATGTGCAGGAGGGAAAAATCGAATATAGCAGCCCAGCGCGTTCTGTGACAACATTTTTCGGAATAAAGTAACTTCCGCGTAGCTCCAAATACTACCTTTGCACATGCATACAAGCCAAGCGAAAGTTCTGGTGATATCTGCTCCCAGCGGTGCGGGAAAAACCACCCTTGTCAATGCCATGCTGGAGCGTTTTGATGGCTTCGAGTTTTCGGTCTCAGCCACAACCCGCGCCCCGCGCGCGCATGAGCAGGACGGAAGAGAATATTATTTCATTTCGATTGCGGAATTTACCCGGCTGCGGGAGGAGGATGCTTTTCTGGAGTGGGAAGAAGTGTATCCCGGCAAATGCTACGGTACCTTAAAAAGCGAAGTGACGCGCATTCTGAATGAAGATAAGTGGCCCATTTTTGATGTAGATGTAAAAGGGGGGCTGAATATCAAGCATCATTATGGTGCGCGGGCACTGGCGCTCTACATTCAGCCGCCAAGTCTGGAAGTCCTCCGCGAGCGGCTCACCAGGCGCGGCACCGACAGTCCGGAGGACATCGAGCGCCGGGTCCGCAAAGCGGAGTATGAGATGACTTTTGCCAGCCAGTTTGATCATATTATTATTAATGATGACCTTGAAAAAGCCATCGCACAATTAGTGGACCTGATCAGCAAGAGATTGTCACCTGTTCCCTGATTTGCGGCGCTTCGGCAAGCTCAGCGACCGGTGATTCTGTTCCCTGAACCCTGTAAAATGACTATAGGCCTATACTTCGGTTCCTTTAATCCCATCCACACCGGGCACCTGATCATCGCACAGACAGCGCTGAATGAGGCCCGGCTGGACTATGTGTGGCTGATCGTGTCTCCGCACAATCCCTTAAAGCCGAAAAAAAACCTGCTGAGCGAATATGACCGCTTCCGGATGGCAGAGCTGGCCCTGGAGGGTAATGACCGGATTCTGGCTTCGAATGTCGAGTTTTCCCTGTCCAAACCTTCGTTTACCATAGATACGCTCACGCACCTGCGCGACACCTACCGCAGCTACGAATTTGCCTTAATTATGGGGCAGGACAACCTTCAGCAGTTGCCGCGCTGGAAAAACTATGAGGCTATTCTGAAATACTACCCCATTCATGTGTATCCGCGCCCCGGCACAGCGCCAAGCGAGTTGGATACACACCCGAATGTGCATTTTTTTCAGGCGCCGCTGCTCGATATTTCGGCCACGCATATCAGAGACCAGATCCGGGCGGGCAAATCGGTACGCTATCTGGTGCCCGAAGCGACCTGGGCCTATCTCGACCGGGAGGGGCTTTACCGTTAATCTGTTTGCTATGAAACGTCACATTCCCAACCTGCTCACACTATGTAACCTCTTTTGCGGCTTACTGGGGCTGGTCTATATCACAGAGGGAAATGTGGCGGCGGCGGGGGTCTGTATCGCGGTGGCGATGGTGCTCGACATTGCCGACGGGCTGACGGCGCGGGCGCTGAATGCCTACTCACCCCTGGGCAAGGAACTCGATTCGCTGGCAGATATTGTCAGTTTTGGCGTAGCGCCCGGCTGGGTAGTGGCACGAATGATTGCCCAGACACAGACAGGCCATTTTTTCCCGCTGAATCCCGGCGCGGAAGGCTTGCCTTTGTTTCTGGCGGGTTTTCTGATCCCGGTTTTTTCGGCCCTGCGTCTGGCCCGCTTTAACCTCGATACCCGGCAGCAGGAAGGATTTATCGGTGTGCCCACGCCCGCGAACACCGGATTTCTGTTTGCCCTGTGGTTTTCTGTAAGCTGGCAGCCGGAAAGTCTCACGGCGAAGTTGCTGGAAAATCCCTGGGCCTGGGTGCTGGTCAGCCTGCTTACCTCACTTCTTCTGGTGGCAGAAATCCCTCTTATATCCCTGAAAATCAAAACATTATCCTGGGGTCCCAACCGCTTCAGGTACCTGTTGCTACTGACAGGTGTGCTGCTTTTTGCCGTCTGGGGCTGGGCAGTTGCACCGCTTATTTTTGCACTCTATCTGAGTTTTTCCTGGGTAGATCGTAAGTTCGCTTCTACATTCAGAAAAAATCCCTAATTTCGACACCCGTAAACGACATACGCCTGTACAATGAGAGAATTAACTTTTCGGGAAGCCCTTCGGGAAGCGATGAGCGAAGAAATGCGCCGCGACGAGCGTGTTTATCTGATGGGAGAAGAAGTGGCCGAATACAATGGCGCTTATAAAGTGAGCCAGGGTATGCTGGCCGAGTTTGGCCCCAAGCGGGTCATAGACACTCCTATCTCCGAAATGGGATTTGCCGGCGTAGGTGTCGGCTCCGCGATGCTGGGCCTGCGCCCGATCATCGAGTTTATGACCTTCAATTTTTCTCTGGTAGCGATAGATCAGGTGATCAACAATGCCGCCAAGATGCACCAGATGAGTGGTGGTCAGTTTTCTGTGCCGATTGTATTCCGCGGACCCAGCGGTGCTGCCGGACAGTTGGCTGCTACGCACTCCCAGAGCTTCGAAAACTGGTTTGCAAACACCCCCGGCCTGAAAGTGGTAGCGCCCAGTACCCCTGCCAATGGCAAGGGCCTGCTGAAGTCTGCCATCCGCGATCCGAATCCGGTCCTGGTGATGGAGTCTGAGCAGATGTATGGCGACAAAGGCATGGTGCCCGATGGCGAATTTCTGATTCCGATCGGCAAAGCTGAAATCACCCGCACCGGCAAGGACGTGACCCTCGTTACCTTCGGTAAAATGGTGCATGTTGCCCTGGCTGCGTCTGAGGAACTGGCCAAAGAAGGCATTGACGTAGAGGTGATTGACCTGCTTTCGCTGCGTCCGCTCGACTATGATACGATTATCGAATCGGTGAAGAAAACCAACCGCTGTGTGGTGCTGGAAGAATCCTGGCCCCTGGCAGCCTTCGCCGGAGAGATTACCTATATGCTTCAGCACCGCGCTTTCGACTATCTCGATGCGCCTGTGCGCCGCGTAACCAGCCGCGACACACCGCTGCCCTACTCTATGCCCCTCGTGGAGGCGTTTCTGCCAAATCCCCGCCGGGTAACGGAGGCCGTAAAAGCCGTGCTGTACCGCAACTGATACGCGTCTATCTTTTAAAAAAGTGCCCTTTCTGACTCGGAAAGGGCACTTTTGCGTTTATCACAAGCTTTTACATATCTTTTACATCCTTTTACCTCCGGAAACCCTTAAGGCTCAGGCGGCTGCGTATCTTGGACTGTGGTTTTACTCAATACAAAATATCATGCGTATTTTCTCCCTCCTCCTGCTTGCCCTGCTCCTGAGCGCCTGGTACTACCCGAAAGCACCCGCTTCATTGTCTGTGGGAATTCTATACCAATCTGCTGACGGCGGCGCAAACTGGCAGGACATCAGCCAGGAACTGCCCGGTAACCTGCAAGTCAGTTGTGTTTCGGCCCTGGGTGCTGAGATTTTTGTTGGTACCGGAAACGGATATGTCTTTCACAGCCTCCTGAGAGGCCCGTGGAAACAGGAATACGTGGGCGGCGCTATCCCGGAGCAGCAGGCGGGAATGATCAGCGGTGTTTTTTCCGGAGCAACGGGCACCTATGCCTGTGTGGCGCAAGGGGGCCTTTACCGGCAGATACCGGGTACGCACCTTTGGAATGCATTGTTCAAAAATCTGAAAGACAAAGTGGTACATGCGGTCATAGAAAATGCGGACAGACACCTGCTCATCGCCTGCCCCAGCGGAATATATTCTTCCCGGGACGGGGGTACTACCTGGAAACAGACCTACGCCCTGGGCTGGGTCCGGAGTCTCGCTTCGTCAGGCGGCGCATTGGTGGCGGGTAGTGCACAGGGCCTGCTCCGGTCAACGGACGGCGGCGAACACTGGACCTGTGTGCTGGCCGATGAACAGGCTTCTTTCAAAGTTAGTGCGTTCGATGGCATCTTCGCCGCCGTCCGGGAGGCTGGCCCCTGGCGCACGGCTACCGATGCCACGATTAAGCGTGCCTTTGTTTCTGCCGATGGTGGCAAAACCTGGCAGCGCATAGACACAGGGCTGAAGCCGGGCCAATATATGCTCGATCTCGAACAGGCAGGCAATTACCTTTTTTGCAGCCACAAAGCAGGTATTTCCCGCTCGGCTGACAAAGGAAAGACGTGGGAGCTTGTGCGCTCTGCAGAAGGCCTGGGTGAAAACGTCCGTTTCGAACTGGTTACTTCGGGCAAACTCGTGTTTGCATGGAAGCTCATGCCCGGCTGCTGAGGAACTGACAAACAACAAATAATCCCAAAAAGTGCCCTTTCTGATCTGGAAAGGGCACTTTTTGCATCAAAAGCCTTCAATAGACATCCTGAAATCCGCATCTTTTTGACTGCCATAAATGCCTGTCATTGGCCTACTTAGCACTCGATTTGAGCGTATCAATAAGCTCAACGAAATGCCATTCAGAAAAAGCCCTTGACAAAGCAACTTCACAGACACACAGACGAGGAACTGGTCGAAATGATCCAGGAAGGCGCGCAGTCTCACCTTTTCGGCATCCTCTATCACCGGTATTACGACAAGGTGTACCGGAAATGTATGGGATTTGCCCGCGACACCGAGGCTGCACAGGACATGGCCCAGGATGTGCTGATCAA
>RDXT01000559.1 GCA_004292985.1 Bacteroidota bacterium | reverse complement strand
CCCGAAGCTGTGCTGTATCCGTTACAGGGGGTAAAAAGCCGTCAGCACGGCGATAGGTGGCTGTCTGTGCATCCACCACAGCGCCCGATAAGAACAGCATCCATATCAAAGCAAAACTCCGCATAATTCACCAACTTAATCCGCCAGCTTCCATGCAATCAGGGTCTGGTCGAGTAATATACAAAATTCTGCCACCTCTTCCTCTCTGATGGCTAACGTCTGGCGGCAGGTATCCGTGTATTCGGCCTGCACAATTTCTACATCCATGCGGTGCAGCACGCGGTTTACATCTGCCGTACGCTCATAGGGATAAAAAAGCGTAACCGGCACACGGGGAATGATGGGCAGCCGCACATTTGCCGCAATCGCTTCATCTGCCGCCGTCCGGTATGCCTCGATCAGCCCGCGGACTCCCAGTTTGGTACCGCCAAAATAGCGCACCACAACCACATAGCTCCAGGTAAGTTCGTGGGAGCGGAGCGAGGCCAGGATCGGGGTACCCGCTGTGTGGGCAGGTTCGCCGTCGTCGGTAGCGAAGCTCTGTTCGCCTTTATCGCCTAACCGCCAGGCATAGCAGTGGTGGCGGGCATCGTGGTAGCTCTTTTTTAATGCCTGAACCCGCGCTTCCACCTCGGCACTTGTGCGTGCAGGCCCGGCAAAGGCCAGAAATTTGGAGCCTCTGTCGCGGAGAAAGCCTTCGGTTTCGCGTTCAAGTGTATAAAGCTGCATTTATTGAGGGGCTATCCAGCGTTGGTTAATGAAATACACCAGACCGCCCATGCCAATAATCCCCAGACCGATGAGCGACTCGACGGGTTTTTCCAGAATCACATAGCCCATGATCCACAGATTGGCCAGCAGGAAAATGGCAGGTGTAACAGGGTAGCCCCAGGTTTTGTAAGGCCGCTCCAGGCCCGGCTGGCGGTAGCGCAGCACATACACCCCCGCCACAGTCAGGGTCGTAACCAGCATTAAGGTAAACGCCGCATACACAATCACCTGCTCAAAGGTGGAAGAGTAGATGAAAAAAAGCGTAACGAAGGTCTGGAAAATAATGGCATTCACAGGCGTGTGGCGACGGCTCCAGATGCTGAGCCTGCGCATGATCCGGAAATCTTCGCCCATCACCTGCGTGATGCGGGAACCGACAAAAACCATTGCGCTGATCGTCGAAACCATCAGCACCGAGATCGTGATCGAAAGAATGTTGGCCGCTGCCGGACCTAGAATATGATTTCCCGAGACAAAGGCCACTTCTACTTTCCCGGCCAGCTCGGCCATCGGCACAGTGTAGAGGAAGATATAGTTCAGTGCCGCATATAAAACCGTAACGAGTAAGGTGCTGAGAAACAAGGCCCTGGGAAGGTCCCGCTGCGGATTTTTCATTTCGCCCACGATATAGGCAGAGGCATTCCAGCCCGTGTAGGCATAGGACACATAGACCAGCGCCACCGCAAATGCCGGACTGGCGATCACGCCCCAGTCGCTGAAAACCGGAACCAGACTGATGTCTTGCGGCTGGGCGATGTTCCAGCCCAGTATCACCAGCACAATGATCACCGCAATCTTAATCAGGGTGAAAAAATCCTGAAAAAAGCTGCCGAGTTTTACGCTGTACCCGTGGATGACCGCAAAAAGCACCACCGCCGCCGCTGCCAGGTGGTTGACGGGCGTATCCGGAAAAACGGTCGCCGTATATTTACCCAGCGCAATGGCTGCAATCGCCGTAGGGCCTGCAAATCCGGCGGTAGCTGACACCCAGCCTGCCAAAAAACCCAGCGAAGGGTGGTAGATCGCCCCCAGCAGATGGTATTCGCCGCCGGAGCGGGGCAGGGCAGTCCCAAGTTCTCCATAGGTCAGCGCCCCGCACAGCGCCACCATGCCGCCCAGCACCCAGAGCATAATCAGCGCAAAAACGGATTGGATATCCACCACCTGGTATCCCAGACTGGTAAATACCCCTGTGCCGACCATGTTGGCCACTGCGATAGAGGCTGCTGTGCGCAGGGGGATGTTTTTGTGGGAAGATGGGGACATATAGATAAGGCAAATGAGCAGGGTCTAAGATAGCCTTTTTACAATAAAAAAGCCGTCTTCGCCTTGTTTTTGGTACAAAGGCATCAGCAGATAGCCTTCGCTGGGCGAGCGGACTTCGCCCCGCACGTCGCAGGCCAGGGGTTCGCCCTGCTTCACCGGGCTGAAGGTTTCGAAGCCTTTGTGCATCACAAACTGATCCTCAGGCGCTACGTGGTGGCGGTAGGTCACTTCCAGGTGCTGGGGCAGGCCTTTGGCAGCGCGGATCAGGCGCTCGTGCCAGACTTCGAGGCCGGGAATCTCTGCGGGGCTGAGGCAGCCGCAACTCTCCAGCAGCAGCCAGGCGGCAGCTTCGTGGCGGTCGGCAGAGCCAGGGTCGGCGTGTTGCCCGGCTTCAAAGCCGATGCCCCGCCAGCCGTTTTCGTCCATGTAGCGGTTGGTCGTTCCCGACATCGAGGTTGCCAGACCGTAAATCACCGGAACGTGCAGAAAACTCGCTGCCCGCTGGTTTTCGGGTCGCCCGCTCACGACCACAAAACAACCTCCTTCGCCCGAAGTGGTGTGAAAATCAAAGAAATAACGGTCTTCTTTCCCTTCGCCAAAAGGCTCGATCAGGGCCAGCAACTCCATCAGTTCCCGCTCTTCTGAATCTCTTTCTGATGCTGCTTTTGCCCGGATATGGGTTATACTCTGCCTGGCCCAGAGGCGGTTGAGGTCCTGGTCAATGTAGCGTTTCCCTTCGCGGAGGGCTGCCTTGTTTCCGGTCAGAAACAGGATTTTCCCCCTCACAGGCACCTGCATATCGAGGAGCTGCTGATACACCCGTTGCAGGGCAATCACACCCGCAGGCTCATTTCCATGTATTCCGCCTGTAAAAACGACAACAGGACCAGGCAGCCCGCTGTCATAGGCACCGATGATCCGATGGTCTGACATATCTGTTTAGCTCGCCGCAAAAATAGGAAATTGTTGGGAGGTCTATGCGGGGGGTGTAATGCTTTCCAGAATCATGCGGGCAATTTTTTCCGGCGGCTCTGTAATGTCTGCCACCAGGGCGTCGAGGGGCGCTTCGAGGGCGGCGAGCTGGCTTTGCAGCAGGCCCGGCGGCATAAAGTGGCCACTGCGTGCCTCCATCCGCTGGCGGAGGGTTTCGGCATCTCCTTTCAGCCATACCCAACAGATGCCTTCGTTTCCTTCGCTGAGCAGGTCGCGGTAGCTTTGTTTCAGGGCCGAGCAGGCGATAATGCAGCCTTCTGCGGCGGCACGGGAGCGTTGCATGCGCCCGCGAAGGGCGATGAGCCAGGGGCGGCGGTCTTCATCCGTAAGAGGTATGCCCTGCCGCATCTTTTCGACATTGGCCGGAGGGTGAAAATCGTCGCCGTCGTAAAAAGGCCACCCGCTGAGGGAGGAAAGCAGCTTGCCAAGGGTGCTTTTACCGCTGCCGGAGACACCCATCAGTACCAGAACCGGGGGAACTTTTGTTTGCATAATGCGGGCGAAAAAGGATTGCGTTTGCGGGGATGCAGAGAGTTTTGCTAAATTAGCTCCCGATTGTGAAAAGTGTCGGCCCCGGCCTAAAAAAAAGCCGGTGCATCTTTCGCCCTACAACTCTTACGTGATGACTTACAACCGGATTAATAACCTCAGCGGCTGGGTAGTTTTTGCTGTCGCACTGGTGGTCTATTTGCTGACGATGGCGCCCACAGCCAGTTTCTGGGACTGCGGCGAGTTTATCTCCTGCGCCAACGAACTGGAAGTGCCCCACCCACCCGGAGCGCCCTTTTTTATCCTCATCGGTCGCATTTTTGCGATGTTTGCCGGAGGGGATGTAACCAAAGTTGCGCTCTCGCTCAACATTATGAGTGCCCTTTTCAGTGCGTTTACAGTGCTGTTTACCTTCTGGATCACCAGCGCCCTCGCCCGTAAACTGGTAGTGAAAGGCGACGAAGCGCCCGGATTTACGCAGACCCTGGTCATTATTGCCGCAGGTGCTGTCGCAGGCCTGGCCAATGCATTTGCCGATTCTTTCTGGTTTAATGCGGTGGAGGCCGAAGTATATGCGCTCAGCTCTTTCTTTACAGCGGTGGTCGTGTGGCTGATGCTGAAGTGGGAAGCGCGCGCCGATGAGCCGGGCAACGAACGCTGGCTGATCCTCATCGCTTACCTGATGGGCCTCTCGATCGGGGTGCACCTGCTGAACCTCCTTACCGTGCCTGCGCTGGCCTTTATTTTTTACTTCCGCAAATATTCTTTCTCCTGGCAGGGCTTCTGGATCACTTCGCTGATTTCGGTGGCTATTCTGGGAATTATTCAGACGGGTATCATCCTCTACACCTTCGATCTGGCCTGGGCTTTCGAGCAGGCCCTGGTAGGAGTGGTAACAGTGAGTGGCAAAAGCAGCGGCCTGGGACTGCCGATCGGCTCCGGACTGGTGCTGTTTTTCCTGCTGCTCTTTGGCGGTATGGCTGCGCTGGTGGTGTTTAGCGCCCGCAAAAACCTGCATGCCCTCAATGTGTCTGCCCTGGCTGCGGTGGTGATTTACATCGGATTTTCTTCCTATGCCATGATCCCGATCCGATCCGGCGCCAACCCTCCGATTGACGAAAACAATCCCGAAAACACGCAGACCTTCGTGAGCTACATGAAGCGCGAGCAATATGGCAACCGCCCGCTTATCTATGGTCCGCTTTACAATGCCAATCCGGTAGATCTCGTCGAGACAGGCAAAGAATATATCCTCGAAGAAGGCGCAAAGCAGTACAAAGAGCTGGGCAACAAGGTCGAGTACGCCTATAAAGACAGCGACAAGAAGGTGTTCCCACGTATGTACGAGCGCAGCCGCTACAACGCCGGACCCCATGCATACGCCAACTATGTGTCGAGCAAAGGACGCAGTGCCACTGATCCTTCCGATGACAAGCCCAGCGGCCTGGACGACCTGAGCTTTTTCTTTGGCTACCAGGTAAACCACATGTACTGGCGCTATTTCTTCTGGAATTTTGTAGGCCGCGAGAGCGATATTCAGGACGCAGGCTGGGAAAGCGGGATCAATTTCAGTAAAACGAGCCGCATGCCTGAGTGGCTGAAAGACGCACCCGGCAGAAACAACTATTTTGCGATTCCCTTCCTCCTGGGTATCCTGGGACTGGGCTGGCAGGTAGGCCGCCGCGGACAGGATGCTGCGGTAGTGGGTCTGCTGTTTTTCTTCACAGGCCTTGCCATTATCATTTACCTCAACCAATATCCGGCCCAGCCCCGTGAGCGGGACTATTCCTTTGCGGGCTCCTTCCAGACCTTCGCGATCTGGATCGGCCTGGGCGTAGTGGCGCTGTATCAGTTGCTGGAAAAATACCTCAAAGGCGGAGCGGCCTACCTCGCAGCGGGGATCGGACTCCTGGCGCCGGGCATTATGCTGGCGCAGAACTGGAACGACCACAGCCGTGCAGGCAACTATCTGGCACCGGATTCGGCCTATAACCTGCTCAATTCGCTGGAAAAAAATGCGGTACTCTTCACCAATGGCGACAACGATACCTTCCCGCTCTGGTACATCCAGGAGGTGGAAGGAGTGAGAACCGACGTGCGCGTACTCTGCCTCAGCTATGTAAATACCGACTGGTACATTGACCAGATGAAGCGCCAGGTAAACGAATCGCCTGCGCTGCCGCTCACGCTGGAGCGCGACAAATACGTGGGTCAGAAAAACCAGTCCCGCAACCAGGGTACACGGGACTCCCTCACGGTAAGCCTGCCTTCCAATACCCGCAGCCTGATCGAAAAAGGCATTATTTCTGAGGAAGATTCCGCCTTTGTGCAGACACCGATGAAGTGGACTTTTGCTACCCGTGGCAGCGGACAGGGTCATTACCTCGAGCTGAAAGACGTACTGATCCTAAACCTCCTCGAAAACGTAGCCAAAGGACAGTGGGAACGCCCGGTCTATTTCGCCAATACGGTTTCTCCCGAAAGCTGGCTCGACCTCAACCCCTACTTCCGTCAGGAGGGTCTTGCCTACCGCATCCTGCCTGTGCGCAAGGCCGAGCAGCCTGACCCCTATGACCAGAGCTTCGGCTACTTCGACCTGGAGCGCATGCGCAAGCACATGACCGAGGACTTCCAGTACCGCAACCTGGCCGACGCTTCGATTTATTATGACGAAAATGCGGTCCGGATGCTGAGCAACTACCACCAGACCTTCTACCGTCTGGTGCATGGCTACCTCTCCCGCGCCGAAGACCTGGAGCGTCGTAATGCGATGATGCAGGCCCAGACCCTGAGTGAGGTTACCTCTTCGATGGTAGATGCCAACAACAAACAAATCGCCGATTACAAAGCCAAAGCCCTGGCCGCCCTTCAGTTTGCCGAAGAGAAATTTCCGGTGAAGGTAGCCCTGCCGGAGCCTTTCCTGGTGCTGCGCTATGGCATTCTGTACGACGGCCTCGGCAATGCGGAGAAAGCGGATGAATATTTCTCCCTTACGCAAAACCATATTGTAGAGACCCTGCGCTATTACAACAGCACCGGCGACTATTTCCCACGTCTGCGGGAGTATTTCGCTGCGCTTCAGTTTATGCAGCAGTACTATACGCAGGAAGGCCGCACAGAGAAGGCCCAGGAACTGGGTACCTTGTTGCCCGAGTTGCAGCCGAAGGGCGCCAGAGCGCGCTGATCGGAGACATACAAGACCATAAAAAAGTCCGGGGCAGATGCTCCGGACTTTTTTTATGTGAGGTGATGGGGTAGGGGACTTTGCTTTCGCTAACTCTCCTCCTCAAACACACCCTCCTCGTCAAAATACGTCAGAATATGCTCCCGCAGCAGCATCTGCTGGGAGAGCATATCGGTATGCGGCAGCGCCTTGATCAGTTTCCAGTGCGGCCAGCCTTCCTGGTCGCGGTGCGAAAGCTGGTAGTAGCCCGCCTGCGACAAAAGGCGGCAGACAGCAATGTGCATCAGGTCCGTTTTTTCTTCCTTGGTAAAGGGGCGCGGACGGATGCCCAGTTCACGTATGCCAATGAGAAAAAGCAATGACTCTACAGTCATTGCCTTGCCAAATCGTTCTTCAAGTTGCCGCTCCAGGAGTTTCCACCGGCTGGCCAGATCTGCTTCCATGTAGGGTCAGTGGGTGTACTTAAATCCGATGCGGTCCCAGCGGATACCAAATTCTTTTTCATACGAGAAAAAGATCATCAGCGGGCGGCCAACGATGTGATTCTCAGGCACAAAGCCCCAGTAGCGGCTGTCTTCGGAGTTGTGGCGGTTGTCGCCCATCATCCAGTAATAGTCCATTTCAAATGTATAGGTAGTGGCCTCCTGACCATCTATATACACCTTGCCATTTTCTTCTTTCAGCTCATGTTTCTCGTACGCAGTAATGCAGCGCTGGTAGAGAGATACATTTTTGGGCGTCAGTTCGACCGTCATTCCTTTTTTCGGGAGCTGAATGGGGCCGTAGTTGTCTATGTTGTGGGAAAAAAGCTGCCCTTTGCTGTTGTTGTAACGGGGATACACGCCGCTCTGGTTCTGGCCCTTGGGCAGGGTGAGATATTCTACCCCTTTCACATTGGAGAAGCCTTTGAACTGCTCAGCCATGGAGGCAGGCATAAAAAACTCATACTCAGAGCCGAGCACGCTGCGGTAGTTGGCATTGTCGGCATTGATGCGGCGGAAACCGAGTTTGTTGAGGCGGTTTTGGGAGAAGCCTCCGCCATCGGTGGTCACCTTGTAGCTCATCTGCATCAGGGGCGGGTTTTCGGAAGCCACACCATTGATAAACACTTGACCATCACGCACTTCGAGAGAGTCGCCGGGGGTACCGACGCAGCGTTTGATGTAGTTTTCGCGTTTGTCAACCGGACGGTACAATAATCCGAAATGCTTAATCGGAACCTTTTCACCGGTTGATTCATCCACCTTTGTTCTGCTAAAAGTAATATGATTATTGGCCATCGATTCATAAGCCATTTTGAACCATGGTTTCATGTTTTTCATGAACTTCGGTAGCAAGTACAAGGCAAGTTCTTGGTCTGATTGTTGTTTGATACCCTCTCTCATCATTGCCAATGTGTCTTCAGGAATTCCTTGCTTGCGTAAGTCAGCTTTAATTCGCTCAATGAATTCCATCTGTTTTCCATCTTTCTCGAATTGAGGTATGGAAGATTTATAAAGTTCCCAAGCTTCATCCAACAAAATAGTATGGTAATCATGCCCCATCAAACCATCCGGAACACGTGGGTCAAAGATTGTTACATCACCCGAAGGATAGTTGAAAACCACCACGTCATATCTGTCGACCTTTCCAAACCCCGGAAGTCGTGTGTAGGAGCATTTTTCGATGGTTGAGTAAGAACGAATATTGATCCACGGAATGGTATTGTGCACTAACGGGAACGAAAGCGGTGTAACCGGAACTTTTGGTCCGTAAGCCAATTTGTTGACAAACAAGAAATCGCCTACCAACAAGGTTTTTTCCATGGAACCGGTCGGAATTTGAAACGGTTCGAATACGTACGTACGAATGATACTGGCCGAAAAAAAAGAAAAAAGGATAGAATCACCCCATTCTTTGAATTTCGATTTTTTACCGATTTTGGTCGAACGGAAACTCAACACCATTGCTACAGCATGACCGATAATCGGCAAGGATAAAAACAACACCAAATGATCGCCGTTGGCGCGAATGTTTACATCTTTCGGATTGGCCCAGTTGGTTTCTGGAATAGCCGTTAACTGCGGGTCGTTGGCAATTTTCCATAAAATCAGGTAAGGAAAGAAAATTCCCTGAGCCGTATCAGCAATGGTAAAGTATCCAAAGCGACGAATGTAACTTACATTGGCAGCCATCCACATAATAATGTGAACTCCCGGAAACAACATCAACAAACACCACCAAGGTTTTTTAGCACCTGCTTTGAAAACATAGAAATAGTTCAAGCCCGGAATCATGGCTTTCCATGAAGCATAACCCAAACGTTCGAAACTCTTCCACCACATTGCAAGATAGGGGTGAAGGACAATTAAAAAGAGGTAAAAATAAAGTGCGTTCATAAGTTATAAAGATAATACATCGCGCATAGTGAAGAGACCTTTTTTATTCACAAGGAAT
>RDXT01000406.1 GCA_004292985.1 Bacteroidota bacterium | reverse complement strand
TCTATTTAAGAGTTGACGCGCAGGCGGTTGATTCGAGTCGTTGAGGAAAAACGGTGCGCTCGGCAACAATGTGGCAATTGTTTTACTGGTTCGGAGCAGTTGTAATTCTGATTCTGACAAAACTTCTAAGTGGTCAACCGAAATTGCACCATATTTAATTGCGGCTTCGATGCCGCCCATAGAATGAAATTGGTTTGTATGAATTTTGGGTTTCAACCCATATTTAACTCCTGCTTCTAAGATTCTTTCGGTTTCTATCGCGCTGAAAGCGATTTTTTCACAAAACACGTCTATATAATCGGCCAGGCCTTCTGCCGCTACCGCCGGAAGCATTTCTTCGCAGATCAGGTCAATGTAGGCCTGCCGCCGGGTTTTATACTCCGCCGGAATCGCGTGAGCACCGAGAAAAGTCGTCCGCACATTCAGCGGCGTAAGGGTCCCGATCTGCCGGGCAACCCGCAGCAGGCGCAACTCACCTTCAAGGCTCAGGCCATAGCCACTTTTGATCTCGACCGTGGTCGTGCCCCGGTGCAGAATCTCATACGCACGCTCCAGCGCCTCCTCCAGCAACTGCGCGTCGGAAATCTGGCTCAGGCTGCGGGCAGAATTGAGGATCCCTCCGCCCCGCGCGGCTATTTCCTCATAGCTGAGGCCCTGGATCCGGTACACAAACTCCCGCTCGCGGGTGCGCGGAAACACCAGGTGCGTGTGGCTGTCCACAAAACCCGGAAGCACGAGGCGGCCTCCGCAGTCGAGTTCCTGATATTCGGTAAATGATTCTTTATCAAGGGATTGCATACGTCCAAGCGCTGCAATTTTACCTTCGGCCACATACACCCAGGCATCTTCGATGCAGGCTGGATCGCGCATCTGCGCTCCGCCGAGGTACAATTCGCCTTTCGCAGCCACCTGAAACAGGCAGTGAATATTCGTCAGCAGCAGGTTCATCGGCTCAGAGATTGCCGATGCGGTTTTCATACAGTTGCTTGCTCTCCGCCACAGAGGCATTGAGATCGGCCATGACCGACTGCACGCGGCTTTCGATGCTGACCAGCCCCTGGTTGATCTTGGAAATCTGGCCGAGGGCGACCGCTACTTCGAGGGCTTTCACCACTTCTACCGCCTCTTTGTGCACGCCCCTGAGCTGCTCGATGGCCTTGGAGGTTTTGACGAGGGTCTTTTCATACTCGGCGCGGGTGCTGCGAATACCGGCCTGCAGTTCGCTGCGGGTTTTGGCATCGCTGAGGCTGGCTGTCTGGCGCTCCATCGCGTCGAAGAGGTTCTGGGCATCGGCCTTGAGGCCCTCATATTCTTTGTTCAGGTCTTCGACCTGCTTATTCACCTGCTCCCATTTGGTATAAACCCGGTTAAACTCCTGGTCCACACTTTTGGCATTCTGCAGGGCTTTCTGGAGGCCTTCGAGGTCATTTACCCCGTCCTCGACCTTCTCATCCGCCTGAATTTTCTGGTTTTCGAAGCTGGTGATCTGGGCGCGGAACTTGTTTTTGTACTTGGGAATGTCCTCGGGGCTGCCTTTGCGGCAGGCAGAGGTGCTCACCAGCAGTAAAGCAGCCAGCAGAAGGGCGGTTTGGGGGGTGAAGGTGGCTTTCATCAGGGATTTTCCTCTTTTTTAGCGACTGATTTGGGCGGTTTACGCTCGATCAGGTAGATTTTGATGTCGTCGAAGAAGCGCTGGGGGTTGCTTTCGATCTCCCGCAGGAGCGAATTGACCCTTTCGGTGGTGTTGGTGAGGCTGTCGTAGAGCTGGCGGTCGTTCAGAAGCAGGCCGAGCGTACCACCCGTGGTATCGAGTTTGGTAACCATGCCCTCTACGTGGCCCACGGCAGAGCTTGCATCAGAAACGAGGCGTTTGATCTCATCGGTAGCCGCCAGCAACGAGTCGGAGGTGGATTTCACGTTGTCAATGATGCGCGTGATCTCCGGGTTATTGCCCTCGATATTGCTCACAATGCTGGAGGAATTGTTGGCGATCCCGTTTATTTCATGCGCCAGACTATCTATCCGCCCGGTGATACTTGTCAGGGTCTGGGAAGTCGTCTGGACATTGAGTAAAGTCGTTTTCAGGATAGACTGATTCTCTTTGTCATTGAGGATCACATTGGTCTGCTGAAGGATTTTTTTGAGTTCCAGCGAAAGTTCGGCCACCTGCAGCAGGATTCTGGCACCATCGTCGAGCACCATATTCTGCGCCTTGTCGAGGGGGCCAGCGGCAGTAGCGCCTGCAATTTCGTCGCCGTTATTCAGATAGATTTTCGAGGGAATAATCGAGTCGGGAACAGCGATCTTGATCCCTTTGGTGCCGAGCAGGTCCACACTGTAAATAATGGCTTCGGCATTGTTGGGGATATCGAGCTTCTGATCGAACTCCATATGCACCATCACATATTTTTCCTCGAAATTCAGTTCCAGTTCCGTGACTTTGCCGACTTTAAATCCATTTACCATGATCCCACTCCCCCGCAGGAGGCCCTGCACGTCCGGGTACTTG
>RDXT01000405.1 GCA_004292985.1 Bacteroidota bacterium | reverse complement strand
AGATAGGCATTTCCGTCACTGAGTGTATCTGCAATGTACTGAGCTTCCTGCTGGTAGGCCTGTTTTTTGCTGAGGGTCCAGTGTCCGGGCGGCTGTTGCAGGTTGGTGATCCGGTCGGCCAGTTTTACAGCCCAGACTTCGGGTCGTTGTTCCTGGATGCGCCGCAGGCTGTCGGGCATTTGCGCTTCTTTGGGCAGGGCTGCATTTTTGGTAAGGGCAAGAACGGCTCCGGCAACCTCTTCCCCAAATGCGGAGCTGATTTCTTCAAAGGTAGTGGCGGTATCCTCTAAGGTGTCGTGGAGCAGGGCCACCGGGATGGCCAGTGTCAGATCCATTGGTTGGCCTTCGAGGGCTGCTGCCAGGATTTCCATCGCGACATTGCTGATATGCACGGCATAAGGGAGCTGCGAACCCGGCACCAATTGCCCCTGTTCGGCATGTTTTCCGGCAGCAAAACGAAGGGCTTTCTGATACAGGCTTTGCAGGTCACTCATATATATAGGTGTCTGCCTCAAGATACAGGTTTTTTCTCAGAACCAGAGTTCCTGCGCGAGCCGGAAGGTATTGCAGTGCGCCTCAACGATGTCCCGGATATGATAGGAGTAGCCGCCGCCCAGGGAGATGGTTACGGGTAAACGGTGGAGCCTGCAAAGGCGCATCACATACTCGTCGCGGGCTTTGCATCCGGCGCGGCTGAGGCGCAGTTTGCCCAGTCGGTCGGTGGCGAGCACATCTACCCCGGCCAGGTAAAAGACCATTTCGGGCTGCACTTCCTCTATCAGACGCGGAAGGGTGTCGCGGAGGATTTGCAGATAGGCTTCGTCTTCGATTCCCACAGGCAGGCCGATGTCGAGGCTGGACTTTTCTTTTTTCAGGGGATAATTGTCTTCACAATGGACCGAAAGCGTAAATACCCGCTCTTCCTCCGCGAAAATGGAGGCGGTGCCATTGCCCTGGTGCACATCGAGGTCAATGACCAGAATCCGGCTGAAGGTCCCCTCCGCCAGAAGCTGGCTGGCTGCTATGGCAATGTCATTAAAAATGCAAAATCCCTCTCCCCGGTCTGCAAACGCATGGTGTGTACCCCCGGCTGCATTGATGGCCACGCCATATTCGAGGGCAAAGCGGGCATTCTGGAGCGTTCCTCCGGCGATGGTCAGCCCGCGCTCGACCAGACGGGGCGAAAAGGGAAATCCGGTGCGCCGGATTTCGTAAGGTGTCAGGAGTCCTTCCTGCAATTTGTGCCAATACCCGGCACTATGGGTGCGTAAAACGATGTCTTCGGTAACTTTTTCGGGTAAATAGAGGTTTTCTGGGAGAATAGTGCCCTCATATAGCAACTGTTCCGGGATTAACTCGTATTTTTCCATAGGGAAACGATGTCCCTGCGGAAGTGGATGTGCATACAGAGGAGACCAGGCGATTTTTAACACGATGGCGATTGATTTCCTCCAAAACTACACTTTTGCCTCAAAGGTTTTTCTCTTAACGATCTTCACCCTGGTATTATGAATCGTTTTTGGCAAATTCTGTTTTATGGAATCCTGATCACTGCTGCATTGGGCTTCTATATCAGCCGTACGGAGAAAAAAGACCGCGGCCACGACAATCATCACCCCGAAGCCGATATTCAGGCGGGCGAAGAGCGCGTACTTCCTGAATTTACCCGCCTCGATGTGCAGTGTGCCTGCGAAGTCATTTTCACGGAAGGGCCTGCTTATACGGTACGGATTGATGCGCCCGGCGAAATGCGCAACAACATTCACGCGGAAGTAGCCGGGAAAACCCTCAAAATCTACCGCGACGACTGGAATATTGGTGATGGCGGCTGGATCGTTCATGTATCTGCCCCGGCCCTCAACGATATTCGCCTGGGCGGTGCAGCCGGATTTAACGCCGAAAATGCCCTTACCTATGAGGATCTCGATATTAACCTCAGTGGTGCCAGCCGTATGACAGCAGATATTCAGGCCAAAAGCCTTTCGATTGATGCCAGCGGTGCTTCACATCTGGACCTGACAGGCTCCGTAACCGACGTAACGCTTTCACTATCAGGCTCTTCATCCTGCGATGCGCTTTCTCTGACTACCGTGAATATGGATATAGATGCCAGCGGTGCAGCCGGAGCGCATGTGTATGTGAGCGGCAAACTGACAGCCGAGGCTTCGGGCGCTGCCAATATCGGATACGGCGGAAATCCTGCACACGTATCTTCGGATGTTTCGGGGGCTGCCTCGATGGAAGCCGAGTAAGTTACACGGCGGTTTCTTTCAGGCGCTCAGCGTAGTCTGCCATGCGGAGCTGCTCGGAGACGGGGTCCAGGTTGCCGTCCATGATGGCGGTAAGGTTGTACAGCGTAAGTCCGATGCGGTGATCTGTCAGACGGCTCTGCGGAAAGTTATAGGTTCGAATTTTTTCGCTGCGGTCACCGCTGCCCACCATCGAGCGGCGCAGTTTGTCCTCCTCCGCTTTGCGTTTGTCTATTTCGATCTGATATACCCTCGAACGCAGGAT
>RDXT01000558.1 GCA_004292985.1 Bacteroidota bacterium | reverse complement strand
ACATTCACTCCCAGATTGGGTATGATGGAGGTGATGACAATATCCCCCATCCGCGACATGAGCAACGACGATGCAAAAGCGCAATAAGTAAACAGGCACCGGCAGGGCCTTAGTCCCTGCCGGTACCCACGCTGGTCCCTCCCTCACATTCATACACCTTACTTTGAACCCCTATGTCCTCCCCTACCGTATTTACACCTACCACCAGTACTGAAAGAATCGCTGCTATAGACATCATCCGGGGCATTGCCCTGCTGGGAATCCTGATGATGAATGTGGTCGGTTTTGGCCTGTACAAAGCCTATTCGGACCCCACCAACAACGGCGGGGCCACAGGCTGGAACCTCATCGTCTGGTGGATGAACAACCTGTTTTTTGAAGGCACCATGCGGGGCATGTTTTCGATGCTGTTTGGCGCAGGTATCCTGATTTTTACGGCCCGCCAGACAAAAGACCTGGACGGCAGCATCGTGACGGATCTCTTTTTCCGCCGCCTGCTGTGGATGGTGCTGTTTGGAGCCATCCACTGCTACCTGCTGCTGTGGATAGGCGATATCCTCTACGCCTACGGCATCATCGGCATGTTTGCCTTCAGCTTCAGGCACTGGGCACCCAAACGCCTCTTCCTCGGTGCAGGGGTTTTGTTGCTCTTTCTTACGGCATGGAGCGTCTCTGATTATTACCACCTTACATCGAACTACGAAACTTCCATCGTGGCCAACCAGAAGAAAAGCAAAGGCGAGCCGATCAGTCAGGAGGAGACAAAAGCCATTGAAAAATGGGATGAAAAAGTAAAGGAAATGAAAGCCACACCCGAACAGTTAAAGGCGGAAATGGATGCCAGAAGCAAAGGGTACTGGAGCATTGTCCTGCACCGCGCTCCTGCAAACCAGCAGACAGAATCCTTTTCGCTGTACCGCTATGATTTCTGGGATGTGATGATCATGATGTTGTGCGGAATGGCATTTTTTAAAATGGGGGTGCTGAAAGCCGCCAAAAGCAAGCGCTTTTACCTGCTGATGGCCCTGACAGGCTATGCCATAGGGATTCCGGTTAATTATTTCGAAACCCTCCACATCGTATCCAATCAGTTTTCGGTCATTTCCTTCCTCCAGTCATGGGTTACCTACGACCTGGGGCGGATCGCTACCACCTGCGGACATATCGGGCTGATTATGCTCTTTATCAAATCCGGCTGGCTGCCATTTCTGCAAAAATCACTGGCCGCAGTGGGTCAAATGGCCTTTACCAACTACATTACACATACCCTTATCTGCAATGTGATTTTCCTGGGATTCGGTTTCTCTATGTATGGCAAATTGCAGCGCTATGAACTGTATTTTATTGTCATTGGCATCTGGGTTTTCCAATTAATCGTCAGCCCGATCTGGTTGAAGTATTTTCGCTTTGGCCCGCTGGAGTGGATGTGGCGGAGTTTGACCTATTGGAAAAAACAGCCTATGCTGCGCGTTCAGCCTGTTTCAGCGGGTTCTTATCCACTCACCAACCCTTCATAAAAAAGAAGTACTTTTTGTTTGGCCCGCTGGAATGGCTGTGGCGGAGCCTGACGTACTTGCTTATCCACCTGCTACGGATCGGAGGCTACAAGATATTTGGGGCGACTGAATGGATATTCGCGCTTAAAAACGCTTCTCAGTGTATCTCTGTGCCTCCGTGACTCCGTGGTAAATAGCTCATTTTAATCCAACAATCATTTGAAAGCAAACTAACAGAAGCGTGCCGATATGCAGATGAAGGAATGTACACGGCCAAAAGAAAGTAATTTTCCTGTTGTGTTACCCCCAAAAACCCCTCTTAACATGAAAAAAACGCTCTCCATTATATCCCTGTGCCTCTCCGTGCTCTTATCAAGCGCGCAGGATGAAGCCATGCAGGATTCTCTGTTTTTCCTGAAAACCAAAGCCGAATTTGTGAAATTTGAGGAGAAGCATGGTCATTATATCCAGACTCCCAATGTAAACATGCATTACCTGACCTGGGGAAAACCGGGCGGAATCCCCATCGTGTGGGCACACGGCACGGGCAGTAATGCGTATGAAATGCTGGGGCTTGCCGACTCGCTGGTCAAACAAGGTTGTTATGTGATTTCGATTGATTATTACGGGCATGGATTCACACCGATACCCGAAAAGGAAGTGTCGCTGTATCACGTAGCGGACGACATCAACCTGCTGCTCAGCCATTTAAAAATAAAAAAAGCAGTCATTGGCGGCTGGTCACGCGGGGGCTCCATTGCTACGGCTTTTTATGATGCGTATCCTGACCGTGTGCTGGGGCTCATCCTGGAAGACGGCGGCTCGGTGGCCTGGGCTATGAACGACCATAAGGAACCCATAGATTCTTTGACAGCGAAACTACGCAAAGAATTTCCCGAATATGAAGCGTTTCAAAAAATGACATTTGATTCAGAGTTTAAAGCCTGCAAACTATGGGTAGAAGGCGATGCCTTTAACCAAAAACATATTTTTCAGTCACTCGCCTCCTTAAAGCAACATGCAGCCGGGAACTGGAGTTTTAACCCCGGAATGGCTGAGCTATGCGGTGTACGTTCTGTGGAAGATTTTCTGACGCTGACCTACAGGCCTTATGCCTCCACCCAATTGTTTGGTATCTCAAACAGTTTGTTGAACCCAAAGGTCATTTACAGAAACCTGGATGTCCCTCTGCTAATTTTAGACCCGGTATCGGAACAAGATCAGTTTGCATTTGAAACAGAAAACATAAAGCTGCAACAAGCGCATCCTGAATGGATTATGCATCAGGTGTACAAAAATACATCACATGCGTTAAAGTATGAGCATCCTGACGAATTTTTGAAAGACGTCACTGATTTTCTTCCCTGGATAAAAACCAGTGTTGGGAGCAGGTGATCTTGCTGCGGGTTCTGCCCGCCCTGACAAGCGAGGCACAACTCCCCCAACACGCGCACCGGACATAAGCCTGCGAGAGCCAGGAGGATCAATCCTCAAAGACCTCCGTCACATTCACCGCCAGATTCGGAACAATGGGCGTACTGAGCAGGTCACCTTCTACCACAGGCGGGAGGCCAATGTAGTAGCCTTGTTCGTTCAGTTTCCAGACCTGGATGGTTTTTTCTGTGGGTGAGACGATCCAGTATTCAAGCACCCCTGCTTCCTGGTAGAGTTCAAACTTGTCGCGTTTCTCCACACGGCTATTGCCAGGCGAGAGGATTTCGACGATGAGATCAGGGGCACCGTTACAGCCGCGGTCATCCAGTTTGGAGCGGTCACAAATGACACACAGATCAGGTTGGACGACCGTAGTTACTTCTTTGTCATCACGCATGCGGGTGAGCCGCACGTCAAAAGGAGCAGCATACAGTTCGCAGGGACTTTTCCACAGTGCATTAGATAAATAATGCTGTATTTTCCTGCTTATTGTCTGGTGCCTGCGATTGGGTGCAGACATCTGATGTATCTTACCGCGCAAGAGTTCTACCCGCTCCTCAAACTGCCAGCGCAGGTAGTCGGCGTAGGTGTAGGTACCGTTAGGATCGAGTTGGCTGAGGGAGGTAATAGTCATAAGGATCGTATGACGGTTCTGAACTCAAAAATACGTATTTTCCAGCAAACAGCTTCCACTTTACCCACAATTATATGCAACGCAGAGACTTCCTCAAAACTACCGCCCTCTCCGCCATTGCCGTCAGTGCCACGGGCTTCGTCTTTTTCGATGGCAAACGCTATGTCGGCGACTGCGAAACGACCTCCGATATCCTCGGCCCCTTCTACCGGCCCGGCAGCCCGGTACGCAGCAGCCTCGTGATTCCCGGCGAACCCGGCACCCCGGTCGAACTCTCCGGGCGCATCCTGCACGACGACTGCAGCACCCCCTACCCCAATGCCAAAATCGAACTCTGGCACTGCGATAACGAGGGCGTATATGACAACGAGTCCGCCGATTTCCGCTACCGGGCCACGGCCTACACCGACCGCGAAGGGCAGTACGCCTTCCAGACGATCCTGCCGGTGCCCTACCAGGTAGGCAAAAAAAGCTACCGCCCCGCGCACTTCCACCTGATGATCAGCGCCGAAGGCTACCAGCCCCTGGTGACACAGCTCTACTTCAGCGGCGACCGCTGGATCGGAGAAGACGAAAGCGCCTCTTCCCCCACCGCCAAACGCCGCATCCTCGACGTGCAAACCCTGCCCAACGGCAGCAAAAAAGTGGAGTACAACGTCGGTATGGCCGCCCAACTCCTCGTCGAACCGCCCGTACTAGGCCTGCTCGAAGGCACCTACGTGGGCGAAAAAGACCCCAAAAACCGCACGGAACTCTTTATCCAGGACCGCCAGCTCTGGGTCAAAGGCGATCAGCGGAACGGCATGCCATTCGGCGCCAGCCTCGAATACATCGGCGACAACACCTTCAAGCCCGCCGGCGTGCCTCGTGAGACCTATTCTGTCTATTTCGATGTGCTGCCCTACGGCGTCATTAAGATGCGGGAAACCTACCGCAACGCCAAAGGAAAAACGGAAGTGGTAGTGTTGGTACGGGAGATGTGAGCGCAATCCGTTTACATCCGCTACCCGTTCACAGGCAATTGAATCACAAATGTTGTCCCCACTCCCTCCTCACTTTCCAGCTCCAGCTTCCCGCCGTGCCCCTTGGTCACGATGTCATAGGCCAGGCTCAGGCCCAGGCCCGTGCCCTGCCCTGTAGGCTTTGTCGTGAAAAACGGCTGGAAAATCTTCTCGCGAATGGCTTCGGGAATACCGGAGCCATTGTCTTTGACGCGGATTTCGATCTGCCCTTTGTCCGGGGCTTCGGCATGGCTCAGCCACCGGGTTTGTATCGTCACCTTAGGTTGGTAGCCAATGATGCCTTGTTGAGCCCTCTCAGCACAGGCATAAAACGCATTATTAATCAGATTCAGCAGCACCCGTCCCATATCCTGCGGAACGACATTTACCAGCGGTAGATCCGGATCCGCCATCAGCTCATACTCCGCGTTAAAGCTGCTGTCTTTGGCGCGGAGGCCGTGATAGGCCAGGCGCAGGTACTCGTCCGCGAGGGCGTTGAGGTTGGTGGGTTCTTTGGTGCCGGAACTGGTGCGCGAGTGCTCCAGCATGGATTTTACAATGCCCGAAGCGCGCTGGCCGTGGTGGTTGATTTTTTTTTTTTTGTCTTTTAAGTCTTGCGCAATGGCCTGAGCCTCAGATGTATCACCTTTTACCAGTTCTTCTGTCAGCTCGTCTATCATCTCGGCGCTGACTTCAGCGAAGTTGTTGACGAAGTTCAGCGGGTTCTGGATTTCGTGGGCAATGCCAGCGGTGAGTTCGCCGAGGGAAGCGAGTTTTTCGGACTGGATGAGTTGGGATTGGGAGGCTTTGAGGGCGGCGGTGCGCTCGGCTACCTGGCGTTCGAGGGTTTCGTTTTGAGAAGCAAGGATTTGTTGTTTTTCTTGCTCTGAGGCAATGGATTGATTTTTAAGAATTTCATTTTCAATGAGTTTTGCACTGAGGCTCTTGTTGCGCTCACTGGCCTCAATGCCCATATACAACGAAAGTCCTACTGGAACAGCCAGGGCAGAAAGATTGAAAACTAAATCAACTACATAAGGATGGATAAGGAAATTTCGATTTAATAACTCAATGACTACAAACCCTAATGAACTGATGAAAACCGCAACTCCTAAAATATAAAAACCGTCGATTTTCTTTTTTAAACCAATAAAAGTAAGCCTTAACATCACAATAACTAATAATAGTGCATTTATCAATGCCATTGTTCCCCATAGCATTCCATATACTAAGGTGGAAGTCGCAAGCTGAGTAAAAACAGCAATGATAGCCAATAAATAGTATTTATCTAATCGTACTTTCGCCAATTGGTAGAATGCTGCGAGCGCAAATAATTGGCCGAGGCTGGTACAACATGCAGAGAGGTTGAGGCTAAAATAGCGGTCTTCAACCAAAAATTGGTTTTGGCCCATAATTTTAAAAACGTATTGCCCCAAGCCTCCTATAAAATAAATAGCTAAAAATAAATGGGTTTTACTTGTTTTCTGATAAAAATAAAAAGACAGATGCAGCACAAAAAGCATAAGCAGAACTCCAATTTTGAATACCTCTAAACCGGTGTAATAAACCCTGAATTCGCGATGCCACTTTTGCACAGCCATAAGATCAACAAGACTTGCCGCAAACAAACGGTTTTGTGTCCAAGCATAAAGACGGGAGTAGCTAATGTTGGGCTGAAGAGAATAGCGAATGGCCAAATGGTACTTCCCTATCGTGTCAAGGGGAAAATAGATGGGAAATTCGAGCGGGTCAACAGCTTTAACTTTAGAGGAATCACGATCAATGTGCCCAATCCGTTGGAGCAGTTGGCCATTCAAGTAAATTTCTGAAGCTCCAGCCTGGTTAATCGATAAGCCTAAGGGCTGAGGCAATTTGTTGGTCACTTCAAAAGTGAGCCGCAACCATTTGACTTGGGCGTTGAACAGGTGAGGCAACTCATGGATGTCTTTAGATGGATCAACGCTTTCCCAGCCCGCATCATCATAATCTGGTTTCGCCCACTCCGGATCATCCCCCGCATGCCATTTCCAGTCCTGATCGAGTAAAATACCCTCTGGAGGCAGGCTGTCTATGCGGAAAACCCCGTCTGGCTGGGCGAAAGCCAGGCCTGCAAGCAGGCTCAGCAGAAGGATCAGGATGGCCTTTTTCATAATGCGTCAGTTTCGGTCATTGATCAGGTTTACGACCAGCTTTGCCATGATGTCTTTTTCTTCAGGTTTGCTCTCGGCGGTCATAATGGTAATAGCTACCAGGGCATTGTCGCCGATGCGTTTGCTGCCGTCGGGCCGGAACAATGTATGGTTTTTGTCAAGAAAATAGACGAATAAACCCGCCGCGATGCGCTTGTTGCCATCCGAAAAAGAGTGGTTTTTTACGATAAAATAGAGCAGGTTGGCGGCTTTTTCCTCCACGCTGGGATAGAGTTCTGAGCCGCCAAAGGTTTGATAAATGCTTTCGAGCGAGCTTTTAAATGAGGCGTCTTTTTCGTTGCCGAAGAGTGCGCTCCCGCCCTGCAGCGTTCTCCACTCGCGGATAAGCTGCATGGCCTCTTCGTACAGCAGTGGTTTTATCTCTTTTCCCTCCTGCACCTCGATGCTGAGTTGCTGGTGGTCATATTTGTCGAGGGTTTCCAGTGCATAGGCATAATAGTGCAGCACCTTAATGATGCCCGTAGCTTCTGTGGCGCTGAGGCTGGCATGAGCGGCGGCTGTTGCAGCGATGTCTATGGTTTTCAACAGGTACATATACCTTTCCTGCCAGGCGTTCTCCGGGGTGTAAACCGGCGCATTTTCCAGCAGATGCCTGCGCAGTACCTGGGTGGCCCAGATCCGGAAGTTGGTGCCCCGCTGCGACTTGACGCGGTAGCCGACAGAGATGATGACGTCGAGGTTGTAGTATTCGATATCCCTGACCACCTCTCGCTCGCCTTCCATTTGAACTGTCGCAAAATTTGCGACAGTTGCGCTTCGCTCCAACTCGCCCTCCCGAAACACATTTCCGATATGCTTCGAAATGGTCTTGTAGTCCCGCTCAAAGAGCAGGCCGATCTGCTTCTGCGACAGCCAGACGCTCTCTTCGCGCAAATTCACCTCTATGGACATTCTGCCGTCGGGGGTGTTGTATAGCAGGGTCTGCGTGTTTTGTTTCATGAGTTCATATAATATGGGGGCTGATCTATTCCGAAGGTACACAATTCCTGCGGCGACACAAATCTTTGCCTTGCCTCAAACTTTTTCTGCGTACATTTGTATTTGTTGTGTAAACCAGGGGTGTCCCATTGTATGGGGCTGAGATCATACCCTTTGAACCTGATCCCGGTCATGCGGGCGAAGGAAGGTGCAGGTTACTTCTCACGTGGGAGCCATCCCCTGGCTTCGTTTCATTTGTAACCTATTGATTTTCAATTACATGAAAAATGTATGGATGTACCTTTGGGTACTGTTGATGCCTTGTGTGGCATGGGCACAGGAGACGCCTGCCGACACGGTGGAGAAAACCCTGCGGGAAGAAATTCTGATTTCGGCTACGCGGGCCAGCGAAAAAACAGCCACTACCTTTACCAACCTCAGCAAAACACAGATACAGAAGCAAAATTTCGGGCAGGACATCCCTTTCCTGCTCAACCAGGTACCGGGCACGGTCATCAACTCCGACGCAGGCGCGGGCGTGGGCTACACGGGCATCCGTATCCGGGGCACAGACCCTACCCGTACCAATGTGACTGTCAATGGCATACCGCTCAATGACCCGGAGTCGCATGGGGTTTTCTGGGTCAATATGCCCGATTTTGCCTCCACCCTGGGCCAGATCCAGGTGCAGCGCGGGGTGGGCACCTCGACCAATGGCGCAGCGGCTTTCGGGGCGAGCCTGAACCTCCAGACACAGACCCTTACGCCCGAACCCTATGCCGAATTGTCAGGTACCTATGGCTCGTTTAACACCCACAAGCAAACGATACTGGCAGGTACGGGCCTGATTCACAAGCACTTCTCGCTCGATGCACGCCTCTCCCGCATTCACTCCGACGGCTGGGTGGACAGGGCCTCTTCCGACCTCAGTTCCTGGTATGTATCGGGGTCCTATTATGGCAAAAACAGCCTGCTCAAAGCGGTAGCTTTTTCGGGTAAAGAGCAAACCTACCAGTCCTGGTGGGGCATTCCGCAGGCCTATCTCGACGACCCTGTACTTCGCCGCTCCAATTATTATACCTACGACAACGAAACCGACAACTACCAGCAGGACCACTACCAGTTGTTTTATACCTGGGAACCATCCAACCGCTTTAATGCCAATGTGGCCCTTCACTATACCTACGGACGGGGTTACTATGAGCAATACCGCGCGGGAGATCCCCTGTCGGCCTATGGTTTGTCTGAGTTGATTGTTAATGGCGATACCCTCCGCGAGTCGGACTTTATCCGCCGCCGCTGGCTCGACAACCATTTTTACGGCGCTGTCTATTCCCTTACTTATCAGCCGAATAACAAAGTCCAGCTTACCCTCGGCGGGGCAGCCAATGCCTATGATGGCGCGCATTTTGGCGAAGTGATCTGGGCGCGTTTTGCCAGCGAATCTGAAATCCGGGACCGCTATTATGA
>RDXT01000404.1 GCA_004292985.1 Bacteroidota bacterium | reverse complement strand
CCGATTCTCCAGACCTGCGCCGACAGCACCGCTACCATCGCGGTGGAAGTGAAAAACTTCGGTATCGTACCGATTGACTTCGCTGTGAATAACGTAACGGTAAACGCTACGATTACGGGCGTAAACGCAGGTACCTACAGCACTACGGTCAACTCTGGTACCCTTGCCGTAAACGGCAGCCAGGTGGTAACGGTTACCTCTAACGCAGTGATGTTCAATGGCGGTTCCACGACCATCAGCGCAAGCACCGTGGTTGCAGGCGACGGAAGTGCTGCCAATGACGGCGCAAGCAAGACGGTAACGGTTCTGGGTGAAGTAAACACCCCCGTGGTAAACAACTTTACCGGATTTACAGGATCTAACCTGGGTACGCTTTATCCAGGATGGTCTGAAGCCAGCGGTACCTCTACCCTGACCTTCGGTGCTTCTGACTGGACCGGCAAAAACTTCGGTAACGTAGCTGGCGCGAATGGAACGGCTGCCAACTTCAACATCTACCTGCCAGGCCGCACTGCATGGCTCCTGACCCCTCCGATCAGCCTGCCTTCTTTCTCCGAACTGACTTTCGATCTGGCCCTGACCAACTGGAATGCGACCACCGCTTCCGACTTTGGTTCTGATGACAAATTCAGTGTACTGATCTCTACCGATTGCGGCCAGACATTTACCCTGCTGGCGCAGTATGACAGTACGACCACGCCGATCAGCAACGTAGGCCAGGCTGAAGCCTTCAGTCTGACAAGCTATGCCGGCCAGACAGTAATCATCGGCTTCCAGGCTTCTGAAGGTACGTTTGATGACAACGAAGACATTGACATCTTCGTGGATAATGTAAACGTTCGCGAACTGGTTGCTTTTGATGCTACTCCGCTGGCATTTGTGAGCCTGCCCAACCTTACCTGCGGCGACAGCTTCCAGACAGGCGCTGTGATCGTTCGCTCCAAAGGCCAGGCCCTCGCTTCCAACATTCCTGTAACGGTAACAGTAACATCTGCCAACGGTACTGAAAACTTCAACGTTGTTGTACCCGGACCTCTGTCTGCCAACCAGCAGGACACTGTGGCCTTCGGACCTTTCAGCACCATCGCTGGCGGTGTTTATTCTTTTGAAGCTACCTCTGCCCAGCCTGGCGACCAGGACCTGACCAATGACAGCGTGGTGACAAGCCGTACCTATGCGGTGGTTGCACCTCCTTCTGCGGATGTGTCCAATGACGAGATATGCCTCGGCGACTCCATCGAAGCTACGGTAGATCCCCTGCCTTACACCCAGTATTTCTGGTATGATGTGGCCGTAGGAGGTACACCGATTGCTACCGGAGATACCGTTACGTTCACACCAACTGCTTCTGCCACCTATTATGCTGAGGCAGAAGCCCTCAAGCAAAACCTCGGCCCGGCTTCCAATGCCATTGGTGCAGGTGCTGCAGGTGCTTTCTATGCAGAAGGTATGGTTTTCTCTGCCCTGAGCGACATGGTGCTGAACTCTGTGCGCGTATATCCTAACGGTGCAGGTAATGTGACCATCAACCTGGAGTCTTCGGCGCTGGCTACCCTGAGCAGCAAGAGCTTCACGATTCCTGCCGGTGTTACCGACACGACCCTGCAACTTGACTTCTTCGTTCCTGCCGGAACAGGCTACCGCCTGACCCCTGGTGGCACCGACATCATCGAAGGTCTCTTCCGCAACACCGCAGGCGCTGTGTATCCTTACACCGTAGCAGGTCTGGCCTCCATCACAGGTCCGATCAACAACTTCGCAGGTTATTTCTACTTCTTCTACGACTGGAAAGTAAGTACCTCTGTCTGCCCAAGCGAGCGCGGAAGCACTTCTGTGACTGTGCTGCCGGTAGCCGACGCTGACTTTACCTTCGCAGCTACCGAACTGACTGTGGCCTTTACCGATGCTTCTGTCGCTTCTGACTCTGTGCTGTACCTTTTCGGAGACGGCGCAAGCAGCAATCTGGCCAGCCCAAGCCACACCTACCTGCTGCCCGGCACCTACAATGTGAGCCAGATCGCCTACCGCGGTTTCTGCTCTCCTGATACGATCACCAAATCCGTAGTCGTAACATGTACACCTCCGGCTGCCGACTTCAACGTGACGACAGGTAACCTCACAGCCAGCTTCACCACCCTGACCACAGGCGCTGACTCTGTGAAATACACCTTCGGCGACGGCACCTCGACTACCGCCAGCAACCCGACTCACCTCTACGCAGCTGTGGGTACCTACAATGTATGCCAGATCATCTATGATGTCTGCGGTACGGATACCCTCTGCGAAGACGTAGTGATTACCTGTGTGGTTGCCGAGGCTGGCTTTACCTTCACCGCCAACAGCACCGTTGCTTCCTTCACCAACGCAGCCGTGGGTGCTGACTCTGTACGCTACATCTTCCCTGGTGGAGCTACGAGCAGCGATCCGAACCCGACCTTCGACTTCGGTGCCAGCGGTACCTACCCTGTGCAGCAGATCGCCTTCAACATCTGCGGCGCTGACACCTTCTTCCTCGAAGTAAGC
>RDXT01000403.1 GCA_004292985.1 Bacteroidota bacterium | reverse complement strand
TTAGAAGAGGTAAAAGCCTCCGGCAAGCGGCGGATCATCCTCTGGGCGGGCGTGCAGGGCGACAACGAAAAAGCGAAGCAGTTTTACCGCAAACAAGGCTTCCGCACCCTGGGGCAGTTTGATTTTCACGGACTTAACTATGATATGGTGCTGGAGTTGTAATGAGAATAACCCTTATGCAAGATACTCCCCTCTCTCTCCCTTCCCACTACCCGGGCATTCTGGCTGCCTCTGAGGCGCTTCAGTTTTCGATGCCCTCAGACCTGCAGACCGGAAGCCTGCTACGCACCCTGGTCACCTCCCGGCCCGGCGGACAATTTCTGGAGCTGGGCACCGGCACAGGGCTGTCTCTTTCCTGGATCGTGGAAGGGATGGATGAGCAGTCCAGCGTTATTTCCATTGACACCAGCGAAACCTATCTTTCCGTAGCCCGCGACCATTTTGGCAGCGACCCGCGCGTGAGTCTGCTCTGTAGCGATGGCGCAGCCTGGATAGAGGCCCACCCGGAGGAGCGCTTCGACCTCATCTTTGCCGATGCCTGGCCGGGAAAGTACGAGAAATTAGAAGAAGCCTTGTCTCTGCTGAAAAAAGGTGCTTTCTATGTCATCGACGATATGCGGCCCCAACCCAACTGGCCCGCAGGCCACGAGGAGCATGTAGCCCGCCTGCTGGACACCCTATCCGGGCGAAAAGACCTTTGTCTCACAGCCATGAACTGGTCCACAGGGGTGCTGGTTGCAGTAAAAAAATAGAATTTCCTATGTTTGCCCCATGAAAAAGCTGCTCCTCCCCTGCCTGCTTCTGCTGCTGGCTTCCTGCAAGCCGGAGGCAAAGCTCCAGGTCCCACCCCATATAGATGCCTTCGCCCGAAGCTTTGTGGACAGTGTCCGTGCGGGAAACATTGACCAATGTATGCAGCAGGTAGCGCCAGAATCGGCCACCCCCGCCATGCGTGACTATCTGACCATCGCTTACCACAACCTTCAGAACTTTGGCGTTAAATCCGTCAGATGCATAGAGGCTACCCGCACAGCCGACGGAGCTGGGTCTCGATATGCGCTTTCCTACGAATATACCCTTAGAAATATGTACCTCTATATACAGATGACGCTTGCAGAGAAAGACAGTACACTGGCCATGACCTCTTTTGAAGGGACCTTTACAGAGAAAGCGCGGTAGCATCCGCTCGTGAGTGGTCTCCCGACCCGAAACGAGTTCTCTCCTCTATGTATTTGATTACCGCAAAGGCCCTAAGGACGCAAAGCCTCTCCGCGAACTTGGCGATCTGCCGAAGGCATACCTGTGGCATTTGCGGTAAAAAAGGCTTTTTTCGGGTCGGAGACCACTCAAAAGTGGTTTTCTTTTCCCCTTTGCGTCTCCGCCCCTCTGTGTCTTTGCGTGAAAAAAGCTTGTTTCGGGTCGGAGACCACTCACAAGCGGAATCCGTGCCCATTTGCGCCACATACACCTTCTCCGTATATTGCCCCGCATTTTGTCTAAGCCCTTACCACCCGAACCGCCACCCTTATGATCATCGAACCAAAGATACGGGGATTCATTTGTCTGACTTCTCACCCCAAAGGCTGTGAGAAAAACGTCATTGACCAGATCGAATACATCAAATCCAAAGGCAGCATAGACGGCCCCAAACGGGTGCTGGTGATCGGCGCTTCCACGGGTTTCGGCCTGGCCTCCCGGATTTCTGCCGCCTTCGGTTCCAACGCATCCACGATCGGGGTGTTTTTCGAAAAAGCACCACAGGAGGGCAAACCCGCCTCTCCGGGCTGGTACAACAGCGCCGCCTTTCAGGACCAGGCCCAAAAAGCAGGCCTCTATGCCAAAAGCATCAACGGCGACGCTTTCTCCAACGAAATCAAAACCAAAACCATTGACTTGATCAAGGCTGATCTCGGCCAGATAGATCTGGTAATCTATAGCCTGGCCTCCCCTGTGAGGCTGCATCCGGTCACAGGCGTGCTGCACCGCTCTGTTTTGAAGCCCATCGGACAGGCATTCAGCAACAAAACGGTAGATTTCCATACCGGAGTGGTCTCCAACATCAGCATCGAGCCTTGCAGTGAGGAAGATATTACGAATACGGTGGCTGTGATGGGCGGTGAAGACTGGGAAATGTGGATAGATGCCCTCCAGGAAGCCGGAGCGCTCAGCCCTGATGCCCTTACTGTTGCCTATTCCTACATCGGGCCGGGTCTTACCGCTGCTGTGTACCGCAAAGGGACCATCGGCCGTGCCAAAGAGCACCTTGAAGCCACCGCCTTTAAGATCACCGAAAAACTAAAAGCAGGCGGAGGCCAGGCTTTTGTATCGGTCAATAAAGCCCTGGTTACACAGGCCAGCTCTGCGATTCCGGTGATTCCGCTCTACATTTCGCTCCTGTACAAGGACATGAAGCAAAAGGGCATTCACGAAGGGTGTATTGAGCAGATGCAGCGCCTCTTTTTCGAGCGCCTTTACACCGGAGGAACTATTCCTACCGATGAAGAAGGCCGTATCCGGGTGGACGACTG
>RDXT01000402.1 GCA_004292985.1 Bacteroidota bacterium | reverse complement strand
TCCCGGTGAATGCGCTCCTGCGGCACACCCAGATAGCGGAGGTCTGAGATAAGGGGGCTTGTCATACCATCGGGGCCACAGAGGTAAAAGTCGGGTGTCCGTTTATCCGGATCATTGAGGAGGGCTTCCAGGGTAGTGCGGCCGATCCGCCCCGTCTCTTTTTCCGAAGAGAGAAAGTGCCTGATTGTTAACTGGCTGGGGAACTTCTTTTCCCATGCCTCCAGTTTCTCTTTAAATATAATGCTGCTGCGGTCGCGGTTGGCGTAGAGGAGCGTTATTTTGCTTTGGGGTTCGGTGTGGAGGACACTGCCAATCATGCTGTAAATCGGAGTGATGCCGCTGCCGCCTGCGATCATTATATAGTGCCTGCGTGCGCCGGGTTCAGGTGTGATGCAAAACGAGCCGCCGGGCACAGTGGCTTCGAGGGTATCGCCGGGCCGCAGTTGTTCGCTGAGGTAGGGGGTTACTTTGCCGCCGGATACTTTTTTGATGGTGAGTGTCAGCGGCTGATGCTGGTCCGGGACAGAGGAGATGGAAAAGGTGCGGTACAAGGTCTCCCCGTTCAGCGTGAGTTTCAGCGTGATGTGCTGCCCTGCGGCAAAACTTTTGAATGCCAGCGGTACCTCATTGATCTGGATCGTAACAGCGCCCCCGGCTTCCGGATGCACCGAATCTACCTTCAGGTGATAGAGTCCTTCGCGGGTAATTGCCTGCTTTTTCCGCTCAAAAATCTGCTGGTGCCGCTGCTCGTAGTCTTTGAACTCCGTGCCCATCCATTTGTCCCACCATGTGAAGTACAGCGCATAGTTGCCGTGAAACAGCTGATGGTGCATATTATGGTGTACCGAGGCCGTTTTCCATTTGAGTACGGGTGTTTTTGTCCATCCGGCGGGATACAGCTCATAGCCGAGGTGGGCCAGCACATTGTTAAGCATATCGAATATCTGCCAGACGATAATGACGCCCATGTGCAGGGGCATAACAAAAGGCAAAACCATAAACATCACATTTTCCACCACGGCCTCTGAGGGGTGAAATGCGCCGGAAGTCAGCGGCGAAGGGTCCGTGCTCTCATGGTGCACTTTGTGAAAAAAGCGGTACAGCCGGGGATGGTGCATGGCCCGGTGCGACCAGTAGAAAAATGTATCATTGAGAAACAAGAGCAGGAAAAAACTGATCCCCGCCCAGGCCCAGCCATATTCCCCGAAGTCGGAGTAGATTTTCGTGTATCCTTTGCTTTGCAGGTAGATCAGAAATACATCCATCGCCGCAAAAAGGATAAAGGTGCTGAAGGTAAATTTCAGGTCATGGCTAAAGTGATGCCGGGTGGCCCGCTGCACCTCCTGAATCCGGATGGGCTTCCAGCGTTTGCGTCCCCATACCCAGAAAACAAGGAAAAAGGGGATCACGAAAAGGAAAAAAATCAGAGACTGCCCGATAAAAGCCTCCAGGAACTGCTCAAAAAAATACGTCAAACTCATATCTGTGTGGGTTCAGTGGATCATTAACTGACCCTGCAAACATCGCAGACACACAAGAGGAAATCTTTTGATCCAGGTCAAAAACACATTTGATCCAGATCAAAAACACAGTCACCGCCTTCCGTCTATCTTCTGATCCGGCTCAGGGTTTCCTGGGTAATATTCAGATAGGAAGCGATGTGCCCCAGGCTGATCCGGTTGGTGATGCCGGGAAAGGTCTGGATCAGCTTTTCATAGCGCTGCCTTGCGGTAAAAAACTGCAATTCATTCAGCCGCTCTTCCACCCGCAAAATGTGGTAGCGGTAGATCAGCTGGATATGCCAGAGCGCGAAGGCGTGGTGTTTCAGCAGCAACTCCTCGACCCGTGCGAGGCTGATCCGGTACATCTGGGCATCTTCGAGCAGTTGTATGCTCATTCCGGCGGGGGCCTTTTTTACGAGGCTGGAAGAATCCGTAACCACATCATCATCAATCGAAAACCAGACATTGGTTTCGTGGCTGTCCGCATCGGTATAGTAGTAGCGCATGGCACCCTGCACGAGGAAATACATCTGGTCGCAGGGACTTCCCTGCCGCAGCAGCATATAGTGTCTGGGAAACTCCATCCACTCGCAGGCGGCCATCAGGTCTTCTGCCACAGGTTCCGGGAGGGGCTGTATGCGGTCGATGAACATACGCAGGCTGGCGGACATGGGGCTTTTTTGAGGGGAAATATAGAGAAAAAACATCTGCCCGCATTAACCTTTTGCCAACTGTCTGCATAACAGGTACAATCACCTTTTATGCAACGCTGACAAATGAAATATCGTTACCTTTTTCTCCTCTTAGGCCACCTGTTTACGGGTGGCTTGCTCATGGCCCAGCCGGAGGCTGAACCTAACAACAGCTTCGCGACGGCCAATGCCATTACGGCGGGTGCGACAGTGAGCGGGAGTATCCAGACGCCGTCCGGATCGGATGCCAATGACTATTTTTACAGCATCCTGCCCGATGATGGTACCCTGCGCTACTATGTGCAGTATAACAACACCTCCGGCTCCACGGGGGCCGATTTTTA
>RDXT01000401.1 GCA_004292985.1 Bacteroidota bacterium | reverse complement strand
GCAGTGCGCGCGCATGCGCGAAGCCCGGCCTACCGCCATCAACCTGCGCTGGGCAGTGGAGCGGGTAGAAAAAGCCTGGCAGCAGGGAGACCGCGTAGCCACTGCCAAAGCAACAGCGGCTGCCATCATCGAAGAGGATGTCGAGCTTTGCCACGCCATCGGCCTGCATGGCCTGGCGCTGATCCGGGAAATCGCTGCCCGGAAACCCGGCACGCCCGTCAATATCCTCACCCATTGCAATGCCGGACGAATGGCCTGCATCGAATGGGGAACCGCAACGGCTCCGGTGTATCTGGCTCATCATGAAGGGATTCCGGTGCATGTATGGGTAGATGAAACCCGGCCCCGGAACCAGGGCGCATCGATTACAGCCTGGGAACTGGGCGCAGCGGGTGTGCCGCATACGCTCATCGCCGACAATACCGGAGGGCATCTGATGCAGCATGGGCAGGTGGACCTGTGTATCGTGGGCACCGACCGCACCACCCGGGAAGGCGATGTCGCCAACAAAATCGGCACCTACCTGAAAGCCCTGGCCGCTTTTGACAACCAGGTGCCCTTTTATGTAGCCCTGCCTTCGCCCAGCATTGACTGGTCTCTGCGAAATGGCCTCCGCGAAATACCGATCGAAATGCGCAGTCCCGGAGAAGTAACCCATATCGAAGGCTGGAACGAGGCCGAAGGGCGGATAGCGCAGATCAGACTGGCCCCAGAAGCTACACAGGCCGCCAATTATGGCTTCGACGTGACCCCGGCCAGGCTCATTACGGGGCTTATCACAGAAAGGGGCATTTGTGCTGCCTCCGAAAAAGGGTTGACAACGCTTTTCCCAGAAAAAAAATAGCGTAAAGAGCCGTTCAATATAAACATACAGGCATTTTCCTACGTAATATAAGAACAAGAAAAAGGATCGCCATGCCAATCGCCACTGTTACTTTGGAACCTGCGCGCGTTAAACGAATTGCCCGAATGATGAAGACGGTAGGACATCCCAGCCGTCTCATGATCGTTGAACTGCTGCTGGAGCGGGGACGCCTTCCCGTGAAGGATATTTACGAGGCTATAGACATCAGCCAGTCCAATGCCTCCCAACACCTCAAGGCGCTCGAAGAGGTAGGGGTCCTGCGCTCAGAGCGCGAAGGAAAAAACATTTTTTATCAGATCGGCAATGAGAAAATCTCTCATGTGCTGGCTTGCGTAGGCGACTTTACCGAAAGATAGGCGTAAAATGCCCGTCTGGCGCAGGTAAGCCTGGCATCTGATTGAAAAACATAGGTGAATGTAGTAGCTTTAGCCCATTAAATTGGCCTAACTACCTATCCCTATGAAATTTCGCATGACGGTATGGCACCTGCTGCCGATCCTTCTGCTTGCAGCGACAGCCTTTGGGCTTCACAGTTGCAAAAATCAGCAAAACACATCCGTACAGACCGAGCGGGGACACGATCCCTGGGTATTCCGCTCTGTGCTGGACCTCAAGCCGAGGATGATTACCCTCGCCCTCAAAAAAGATTTCTGGATCTCCTATGATGCCGGACGCGCTTCCTTATATAAGGTATGGCGCGATGGTGTGCTCTTCGATGGGCCCGTTTATACCATGGCCCACGGTCCCCAGCCGACCTCTGTCGGTCCCGCATGGCTTATCAGCCCTTTCGCTGAGCCCTGGCGCGTACTTGCCAATGGACAAGAATCTACTCCTGCGGTTCAGTACCGGGGCCATTCCTTCGACAAAAACGGCCAGGCGACCCTTCGCTACGAACTGAGCCTCGCGGATGGCAAAGTGGTGACCGTGACAGAAAAACCTGAGTTTGTCAGCGACGACAAAGGCAGACCGGGCCTCGAACGCATCTTTACCGTGGAAAATCTGCCCGCCGGAACCCAGATCGGCCTTCAGATGCACCTCAATTCCCTGCCCACAGACAAAAGCTACGAAACCGACGGAGAATTCCGCGCAGGTGCCGCCACAGAAACTGCTGCCGGAAACGGAAGCGTATTTGCGACCGAAGGACTGCTTGTGCTGAAAAATACAGGCGCCACCCGTTTTAGTGCATGGTTTGTGAATGAGCCTACCCTTCAGCCTGCTGCCGAAGAGGGCCAGAGCAATGAGCAGCCCGGCTATGCCCTGATCGAGCGCAGCGACTGCAAAACCTGTCACAATGCCAATGTGCAGACCGTAGGCCCTTCCTATAAAGCCATTGCCGAAAAATATAAATATACTTCGCTCAATGTACAGCAACTCGCCAACAAGGTAATTGCCGGTGGATCAGGCGTTTGGGGACAAGTAGCCATGATGGCTCACCCCGATCTCCAGATGGGCGACGCGATGGAAATGGTGCAGTATATCCTCTCGCTCGATGGCGAAAAAATGCAGCGCAGTGCCGCTATGTCCACACCGACCGAGGCCCTGGCGCAGGCCGGCAAAGGAAAAAGCGAAGGCAAAGGTGTGGCAGTGAATGTATATACCCTCGCCAAAGCCCCTTCCAAACTGGCCGACATCAAAGAGGACAAAACCCATGTATTTTCGGGCGTAGTCTCCAAACTGC
>RDXT01000557.1 GCA_004292985.1 Bacteroidota bacterium | reverse complement strand
CGCTTTTACGAAGCCCTCCGTAAGCAGGGGATCAGCGCCTCTTTGCTGATTTACCCCACAGGCGGACATGGATTTTCCTTTGCCCGCCACAAAAGCGGGAGCGTAACCCGCTGGTCTGAAGACTGTAAAGCATGGCTGGCCGAAGCGGGCTGGTTAAAATAACAAGGTATGATACAATCCAAGTTCCTGTTCTCCGGGCGTATGGGCAGCCTTGCCCTCCTGCTGGCCCTTTGCCTGCCTGTATCGGCCCAAAAGGCGCGTGTTATTGGGCATGTTCAGGATAAACAGTCGGGCAGCCCACTGGGCTTCGCTTCGCTGCGTCTCATGCAGGAGACTGATAGTCAGGTAGTTGTGCAGGGGCTTTCTGCTGCCGATGGTGCTTTTACGCTGGAAGCGCTGCCCGGAAGCTATCTGCTGGAAGTGGCTTTTATGGGCTACCAGACAGCCGTTTTTCCAGATATTTCACTCAAAAGTGCTGCTGATGAGGCAGATTTGGGCACAATCGCGCTCGAACTGAAAGCGCTGGACATCGAAGAGGTTGTGATCGAGGGCGAAAAAAGCAGCATGGAGTTTTCGCTTGATAAACGGATTTTTAATGTAGGCAAAGACCTCTCCAATGCAGGTTCCACCGCTTCGGATATTCTGGCAAATATTCCCTCGGTGTCGGTGGATGCCGAAGGCAATGTGAAATTGCGCGGCAGCGACAATGTGCGGATTTTGATAGATGGAAAACCCTCCGGTCTGGTCAGTTTTAAAGGCGGCAGCGGCCTCCAGCAGTTGCAGGGCAGCCTGATCGAGCGGGTGGAGGTGATTACGAATCCCTCGGCGCGCTATGAGGCGGAAGGCAATGCCGGGGTGATTAACATTGTGCTGAAAAAAGAGAAAAAACAGGGCTTTAATGGCTCATTTGAAGTGATTACAGGGCAGCCTGCCAATTACGGGGCTTCGGCCAACCTCAATTACCGCCGCCGCAACATCAACTTTTTTATCAACTACGGTATTTTTTACCGCATCCAGCCCAATGTCGGCAGCCTCTATCAGGAGTTGTACGATGGCGATACGACCCGCTACTTGTTCCAGCGTTCGCAGGGAGAAATGACAGGCTTTAATAACAATATCAAGGGCGGTCTGGATTTTTACATCAATGACAAAAATGTGCTGACGGCCTCCTATATGCTGCGCCGCAGCGATGCCCACCGGATTACAAATTTCACCTACGAAGATTATCTGCTGAATACCAGCAATTTAAGCAGCATTACCCAGCGGCAGCAGGACGAAACCGAGGACGAACCGAATTCCGAATACATCCTCAGTTACCGTAAAAACTTCGAGCGCAAAGGCCACGAACTGCTGGCAGACCTCCGCTATCTCGACTATTGGGAAAATTCGGACCAGACCTTTACCCAGAGCAGTACCTTCGGCGATGGAAGCCCCAATCCCGGCCAGACGCTGATCCAAAAGGCGCTGAATGATGAAACAGAAAAACAATGGCTCTTTCAGCTCGACTACCTTCAGCCGATAGGCAAAGAGGGTAAATTTGAAACAGGGGTGAGGAGCAGTTTCCGTGACATGACAAATAATTATGCCGTTACCCAGCAGGAAAAAAATGGCGAATGGAGTCCGGTTTTGGGGCTGAATAATAACTTCATTTACAACGAAAACATCCACGCGGCCTACGGAATACTGGGCAATAGCTGGAAAAAAATCTCCTATCAGGCGGGTCTCCGGGCAGAGTTTACCGACATTCAGACGGAGCTTGTACAGACCCAGCAACTCAATCCGCGCAGCTATGCCAACCTCTTCCCCAGCGCACATCTGACCTGGAAACTGCCTCAGGATCATGCCCTTCAGCTCAGCTACAGCCGCCGGGTCCGCCGCCCACGCTACAACGAACTCAGCCCCTTCGTTACCTACAGCGACAACCGCAACTTTTTCGCGGGCAACCCCGACCTGAATCCTGAATTCAGCCAGGTGATAGATATGGGCCACCTCAAATATTTTGAAAAAGCCTCCATCAGTTCCTCTGTTTATTACCGCCACACGCGGGGCAAGGTAGAGCGCATCCGCACCGTTGATGAGGCCGGTGTGGCAAGTACCCTGCCGCAAAACCTGCTGAGCGAAGATGCCTTCGGAGCCGAATTTACCGCCACCTTTACCCCCTTTAGCTGGTGGAAACTCGATGTAAATGCCAATTTTTTCCGCGCCATCACCGACGGATCCAATATAAATGCAAATATCGGCAGCGACACCTATAGCTGGTTTGCGCGGCAGACCTCCCGCTTTACCCTGCCCGGAAACATTGATTTTCAGGTCAGAGGCAATTACGAAGCGCCGCAACTCCTGCCCCAGGGCCGCAGAAAAGCACTTTATTACCTCGATCTGGCCGCCAACAAAGACCTGTTTAAAGGCAATGGTACCCTTACGCTGAATGCAACCGACGTTTTTAACACCCGCCGCATGCGCATGAGCACCACCGGCGAGGATTTTTATACCTACAGCGACTCGCAGTGGCGGCGCAGGCAGATCAATCTTACATTTACCTACCGTCTGAACCAATCGAAGAATGCCGGGAAACCCCGCCGCAACCTCGATGGGGATGAAGGAGGCGGCTCATAATACAGCCTATACCATGCAAGGACTGGTTATCTACAAATCCTCCGCAGGCTCCGGAAAAACCTATACCCTGGTGCTGGAGTACCTGAAGATCGTGATCCGCGACCCTTCGCAGTACCGCCACATCCTCGCGGTTACCTTCACCAACAAGGCCACCGACGAGATGAAGGACCGCATCATCCGTGCCCTCTCGCAACTGGCCAACCTCGCACCGGGCAGGGAGGCAGAGCATCCTGTCTGGCGTGAACTCGATGCCTATCTCCGGGCCGCAGAGCCGGAAAAACAGTGGAATGTGCCCCGCCAGGCCCAGAAAGTCCTTAGCAACATTCTGAATGACTACTCCAATTTTTCGGTAAGCACCATCGAGAGTTTTTTCCAGCGGATCGTGCGTGCCTTTGCCCGTGAACTCAATATCCCGATCGGCTACGATGTGGTCATGGACCAGGAACTGATCCTGCGGCAGGTAAGTGACGAGCTGATGATGGACATCGGCAAGGATCAAAACCTCACCCGCCTGCTGCTGCTGTTTCTGGAACGCAACCTCGAAGAAGAAAATACCTGGCATGTGGATGAACAGATCCGCCGCCTGGGTACGCAGGTATTTAAAGAGAAATTTCAGCGTCTGCTGGTGCAGCACCCCGAGTCTCCTGACCAGTTGCAGGCGGTGCTCGACCTCGAAAAGCGCCTCTGGGCCATCGTCAGGGGCTTTGAAAGCCGCATGGAGGCCCTGGCCGATGAGGCGCTGACGCTCATAGACCGCGCCGGACTCAGGCCCGACGGACTGAAATTCGGTAAAACGGGCCCGGCGATGTATTTTGTGAAGGTAAAAGAAAAAAAAGAGTACGAGGCAGGCAGCAGGGTCGGGAACGCCGCCCAAAATCCAGAGGACTGGTACAACAAAACCGGACCGGAGCGCGGCCAGATCGCACCCATTGCCCCGGAACTGAGCCGCATCGCCGCTGCATTGCTCGACCTGTATGACAAGCGCAGCGACTACGAGACTGCCCGAATTGTGCAGCGCAACCTGCTAAGCTTCGCGCTGCTGAGCGACCTGCGGATCAAGCTCGAAGAGTACCGCCGCGACAACAGCCGCATGATTATCTCCGACACAGGCTTTTTGCTCAACCAGATCGTCAGTGCGCAATACGATACGCCGTTTATTTTCGAAAAAACAGGCACCCGCTACCATTATTACCTGCTCGACGAGTTTCAGGATACCTCCGACATGCAGTGGGAAAACCTGCTCCCGCTCGTCCGCGAGGCACTGGCGCAGGGCAACGGCGGACTGGTGGTGGGAGACGTGAAACAGTCCATTTACCGCTGGCGAAACGGCAATATGTTTCTGCTGATGTCGCAGGTGGAGGCCGAGGTGCGCGAGCAGGGGCTGATTCCGGAGGTAAAACCGCTCAACAGCAACTGGCGCACGGCAGCCGATATTGTGCATTTCAACAACTCCTTTTTTGAGCGTGCCATCGGGGTCCTGGAAGCGGATCTGGGGCCTGCGGCGGGTCGTATTCTGGGCCGCGCCTATGAGGGCGTCGCGCAAGTGCCTGAACGTAAGGCATATCCGGGTTTTGTGTCTTTTGCTTTTTTCGAAAAAAGCAACAACCCCGAAGCGGGCGACTGGGAGCAGAGCGCTCTGGAACATACCCTGGAGGTATTGAATCAGGTGAAAGCCGATGGCTTCGAAGCCTGGGAGATCACGCTGCTGGTGCGCACCAACCGCGATGGCACACAGGTAGCCAATTTCCTGCAGCAGCAGGGGGTGCGGGTGGTCTCTGCCGAGTCTCTGCTGATCGTAAGCGATCCCGGTGTGCGCCTGCTGGAGGCCCTGCTGCACTACCTCGACGACCCGGAGACGGCGCTGACCCGCGCCACGCTGGCCTATTACCACCAGCGGGTAACGATGGGCGTGGCGGCAGGCGATATGAATTTCCCTCAACTGGAGACCCTGTTGCCCGAAGACCTGATCGCTAAACAGGAGCAGCTTTCGCAAATGCCTGTATATGAATGCCTTGAGCGTTTGATTCGCCTCTATCCCCACCTCGCCGAGCCGAATGCCTATATCCAGGGATTTCGGGATGCGGTGCTGCAATACAGTGGTGAAAACGACGGCGGCCTGCCGGGTTTTCTGGAGTGGTGGGACGAGCAGCGCCACAAAAGGGCCATTGCAGTAGCGCCCGACCGCGACGCGGTGCAGATCATGACCATCCACAAGTCGAAAGGCCTGGAGTTTCCGGTGGTGATCCTGCCGCTGTGCGACTGGCAGATGGGACCCAAAATCAACGATATTCTCTGGGTAGAGCCTGAGGGTGAGCCATTTGAGCAATTTCCTTTCCTGCCTGTGCGGGTAAATAAGGCATTGGAAAGTACCCGCTTTCAGGATGACTATGCGCGCGAGTTGCTGGAGAGTTACCTCGACAACCTGAACCTGCTCTATGTGGCCTTTACCCGGCCTGAGTACCGGCTTTACGCCTGCTGCCCCAGGGGAAGTAAGGAACCAACGGCCCCCGACCGGGTGGGTTCGCTGATCCGGATGCTGCTTTCGGAGGCGCGGGGTCACGAAGCGATGGGCGACCTCTACACCGAAGGCCAGGCGGTGAGCCGCGCCGAAATCCGCCGCCTGCGGGGCGAGTCGGGCAAAGAGGCCGGAGAAGGGGTGCCACTGAAGCGAAATGAGGACCCGATGGGCGACTGGAGCCAGTCTATCCGCATCAAACTCGATGGGCTGCGCATGGCAGGCGACCTGCTGGAGCGCAACCGACGGCAGGACTTTGGGGAACTGCTGCACGAGGCGCTGGGCCTGATAAAGGTACGGGAAGACCTGCCTGCGGCGCTGGAGCGCCTGCGCCTTCAGGGCCTGGTGTCTGCGCAGGAGATGGAAGGCTTTGCGCAGCGAATGGGGGAGTTGTTGAGTGTAGAGGAGGTAAAGGGTTGGTTTTCAGGTGATTGGGAGGTGAAGAATGAAGCGGAGATTCTCCTGGCCAATGGCGCGGTGCTGCGTCCGGACCGGGTCATGATCCGGGGGGAAGAGCTGGTGGTGGTAGATTATAAAAGCGGCGCTCCCAATGATAAACATCGCACCCAGGTTTTACGTTATCTGGATGCGCTCAAAGACATGGGCTACGCTGGTCCGCAGGGATATCTCTATTATCTCAAAAGCGGAAAAGTCGAGGCCCTTGCCTGAAAGTTTGGTTTTATCAGCTCCGGATGCCCACCTTTGCAGCGCATTGAACCCTGATCCTTTTGCATGGAACCTGTTCTCCGTTTAGGTATACAAAAAGAAGGCCGCCTCAGTGAGCGCAGCCTGGAGTTTATCGAAGCCTGTGGCATTGATTATTCCCGCAACAAAACCCGCCTCAAAAGCACGGCCTCCAATTTCCCCCTTGAAATCCTCTACCTCCGCGACGACGATATTCCGAAGGTAGTCGCTGATGGGGTGGCAGATATTGGGATTGTGGGCGAAAATGTGGTCGTTGAAAAACAGGAGACGGTGGACATCATCGAGCGGATGGGCTTTTCCCGCTGCCGCCTGTCTATCGCAGTCCCTGCCAACGCGCCTTACCTGGGGCCTGACAGCCTCAACGGCAAAAAAATCGCCACTTCTTACCCCAATCTTCTGCGTGAATATCTGGTAGGACATGGCGTACTGGCCGAAATTCACGAAATCAGCGGCTCGGTCGAAATCGCGCCCAGCATCGGACTGGCAGATGCGATCTGCGACATCGTAAGCTCAGGCAGCACCCTCATGGGCAATGGCCTGCGCGAAGCCGAGGTGATTTTCCGCTCCGAAGCCGTGCTGGTGGGCCACCGCCACCTGAGTCCCGCCAAGCAAGAGATTCTCAACCGCCTGCTCTTCCGCATCAAGGCAGTCAGCAAGGCCGAAAACCACAAGTACATTGTGATGAATATTCCCAATGAGGCCATTGAGGAAGTTACGCGCCTCATTCCCGGAATGAAAAGCCCGACCGTGACTCCCCTGGCCGAGCCGGGATGGAGTTCGCTACACTCTGTACTGAAAGAAGACACCTTCTGGGACGTTATCGAACAGCTACAGGCCAAAGGCGCCCAGGGAATTCTGGTGATTCCGATTGAGAAGATGATTCTGTGAACATGAAGCAATACCGTTATCCCGCACGCAGCGAATGGCAGCAAATCATTGCCCGCCCTGCGATGGAAGCTCAGGACCTCGAAGCGCGTGTGCGCCCGATCCTGGAAGCCGTCCGCAGCCGGGGCGATGAGGCCCTGAAGGAGTTTACAGAGCGCTTTGACAAGGTGCATCTCTCCTCCTTCCGTGTAAGCGAGGCTGAATTCGAAGTGGCGGAAAGCCTTGTCAGTGAGGAACTTAAGAAGGCGATTGCTCAGGCCTATCATAATATTTCTGCCTTTCACCATGCGCAGCGCGAAGGCATGATCCAGGTCGAAACCATGCCCGGCGTACTCTGCTGGCGAAAATCGGTGCCGATCGAAAAAGTGGGTCTGTATATTCCTGGCGGCACAGCGCCCCTGTTTTCTACGCTGCTCATGCTGGGCACCCCGGCAAAAATCGCCGGATGCAGTGAAATTGTGCTCTGCACGCCTCCGGGTCGCACAGGGACCATTCACCCCGCCATTTTATATACAGCCGCTCTGCTGGGCATCCGCAATGTGATCAAAGCCGGGGGCGCACAGGCCATTGCCGCGATGGCCTATGGCACCGAAACGGTGCCGCAGGTGCATAAAATCCTCGGTCCCGGCAACCAGTACGTAACCCTCGCCAAACAACTGGCCAGCCGCGACACCGTGGCGATAGATATGCCCGCAGGCCCTTCGGAGGTCGCCATTATTGCCGACAAAAGCGCCCATCCGGCATTCGTAGCTGCCGATCTGCTCTCCCAGGCAGAGCACGGCATTGATTCTCAGGTACTCCTGGTGTCGGACAGCGAAGAAATGCTGAAGGCAGTGGAAGCGGAACTGTACTACCAGCTTGAAAGCCTCCCCCGCCGCGAGCTGGCAGCTAAAGCCCTGGAAAACAGCCGCTCGGTGCTGCTCGGCAGCCTGGCGGATGCGATGGAACTCATCAACCAGTATGCGCCGGAACACCTGATTCTTTCGGTGGAAAACGATGAATACTGGGCCGCGCAGGTGCAGCATGCAGGCTCCGTATTTCTGGGAAATTACGCGCCCGAAAGCGCGGGTGACTACGCTTCGGGTACCAACCACACCCTGCCGACCAACGGCTACGCGCGCGCCTACAGCGGTGTTTCGCTCGATAGCTTTATCAAAAAAATTACGTTTCAGAAAATCACTCCGCAGGGACTGAGCGATCTGGGGCCCGCCATTATTCACATGGCCCGTGCCGAAGAACTCGAAGCCCATGCCCGTGCCGTTTCCCTGCGTTTAGATACCCTTGCCTGATATGAGTCCCGATCTTTCCCGCATCATTCGACCGCATGTGCTGAACCTCAAGCCGTATTCCTCTGCCCGTGATGAATTTACCGGCGAGGCAGAGGTGTTTCTCGATGCCAATGAAAATGCATTTGGCTCGGTTACACATGCCGTTTTTAACCGCTACCCGGACCCGCTGCAAAAGGCCGTGAAGGAAAAGCTGGCTGTGGTAAAAGGCGTTTCTCCCGACCAGATTTTTCTGGGCAATGGCAGCGACGAGGCCATTGATTTGCTGGTGCGGGCCTGCTGCGACCCTGCGCGGGACCATGTGTTGCTGCTGCCTCCCACCTACGGCATGTATCAGGTGAGCGCCGATATTGCTGCGGTAAAGACCGTGCTGGCCCCGCTAAGGCCTGATTTTCAGATAGATCTGCCTGAGACGATCTCCCTGCTGCGTCCGGGCACAAAACTGGTATTTATCTGTTCGCCCAACAATCCCAGCGGCAATGCCATGGACCCGGCCCATATCCGGCAGGTGTTGCAGCATGCGCCGGGCCTGGTGGTGCTGGATGAAGCCTATATTGATTTTGCACCGGAGAAAAGTTTCCTGCCCCTGCTGGCGGAGTTCCCGAACCTGGTGATCCTTCAGACCTTCTCCAAGGCATGGGGACTGGCCGCCCTGCGCATCGGCATGGCCTTCGCCCACCCGAATCTGATTGCGGTGCTCAATCGCATCAAGGCCCCCTACAACCTCAACGCCGTTACGCAGCAGCTCGCCCTCGAAGCCCTGGAGCGGGTAGAAGAGAAAAACCGCATGGTCACAGGGGTGCTGGAAGAGCGCGAAAAACTGGTCGCCGCCCTTTCAGAACTGCCGCTGGTTCAGCAGGTGTTTCCCTCCGACGCCAACTTTTTGCTGGTAAAATTTCCCGAACCGGACCGCATCTACCAGTACCTGATGGAGCAGGGCATCATCGTCCGCAACCGCTCAAAAGTGCTGCACTGCGCAGGCTGCCTCCGGATCACGGTGGGGACAGTGGAAGAGAATGAAAAGCTGCTTGAGAAGCTGAAAGCGTTTGGGAACAGTTAACAAGGAACAGTTAACAGGGAACAGTTTTCAAGGAACAGATTTTACTCTGCGTCTCCGCATCTCATATGTTTGCATCATACATAAGAAAGGTAAAGAAATCCGATCTTAGGTAGAGCTATCCAAGAGCAGGCAGGTAAATAGATCCGCGTCCTGGTCC
>RDXT01000400.1 GCA_004292985.1 Bacteroidota bacterium | reverse complement strand
ATGTTACTTCATTCCTGACAAAAACTCGACTACGTCGCGGATCTCGCGCTTGGTCATGACCGCACCCATCGGCGGCATGCTGGAAGGCATGTTTTCACGCTTTTTAATACGGGCCAGGGGCACTTCAAGGGGTTCGGCACTGTTGGTTTTGAGGATCAGCTCATCTGCCCGCTCTTCGCTGAGCACGCCGGATACCACCTGGCCATCGTCGAGGGTGAGGACCACCGTGCCGTAGCCGGGTGCAAGGCGGGCGCTGGGCTCGATCAGGGCCTGGAGAATCTGCTCACGTGTGAGCGTATTGCCAATATTGGTCAGCGAAGGTCCGACTTTCCCCCCCTGGCCCCAGGCAGCATGGCAGCGGATACACTGCGCCGCCGAGTTGGCCGTGAAGAAATAGCGGATACCCGCTTCGCGGTTGCCTCCGTAGAGGGCTTCTTTATAGGCATCGAGGCTGGTGCCAGTCGCACGCAGAGGGGCCAGCTGAGCAATTAAGCGCTCATTTCCGGTCGAATCCACGGCGTCGCCCAAGTCGAGGGCCAGGGCAGGTGCCAGTTGTTTGGCTTTGAACTGCGCAATCAGCTTTTCGAGGACCGCTTCATTTTTCTCCGCAGGCATTTTGCCCAGCACCTGAAGCAGCTGCTGTTGTTCCGGTACGGTGCCGCGTTTGAAGATCGGATCCACAATTCCGGGGAGGCTGGCCGCAGTTGTTTCGAGTTCGCCCAGCAGGCCGATCGCGGTCGTTCGTACACTGCCATCGCGGTCTTCCATGCCTTTTTTGATTACCGTTTCGAGGCCTTCATACTTCAGCGTATGGAGGGCCAGGAGGGCTGCCGACCTTACGGAGGCATCGCGGTGCTGCATCAGGGCGGCCAGATTGCTGTTGAAGTCGCTCACGCCAAGGGCGCCCAGCATTTTTACAGCTGCTGAAACGATCGCCGGATTGGCGTTCTGGAGGAAGGGAGCCGCAGCCGCTTTCACTTTGGCAGCGATCGGAGCCGGGTCGCGGGTGATTTTGGTGCGGTAACGGCCATCCACGCGGTCGAGCACGGAAGGTGCAGCCCAGGAACCGAGGGTAGCCAGGGCTTCGGTCTGGAGGGTAGCCGAAATGTCTTTACGGCCTGCAAAGGCAATCAGCAGGTCCATTTCCTTGTCGCTGCCCACGCGCAGGCAGGCATTGATGCCCCGGCGCAGCAAGGCCTCGGAAGTGAAGCGGGGGTCGGCCAGGGTAGCGGCCAGGGCAGGCAGGGCTGCCTCGATCGAGAGGTCGTCGTTGATGGCGCGGGCCGCCTCGGTAACGATATACTCATCGCTATCTTTCAGAAAATCAGCCACTTTGGGGCTGCGCAGGCGGCGAAGCACCAGCACGGCGGCTGTGCGGAGGGCCTTGCTCGGGTGGTTTACGAGGGCGGTCATCGGCGCTTCCTGACCCATGCGGGAGAGGGCCAGCACCGCAGCATGGCGCAGGTAAAGGTCCTGGTCGTTGTTGGTTTCGAGCATGGAAATCAGCGCGGGAATGGCCTCGCTGTGCGCCATGCGGCCCAGAGACTGCGCAGCAAAAAACTGCACGCGGGGCTGGGGCTGGCTGAGCAGTGTCACCAGACGGCCAGCGGCTTCGGTATGGCGGATGTCGCCGAGGGTTTTTACGGCCTGGGCCACAATCTCCGCGTCGCCATCCTGGAGCAGGTCCACCAGGGCCGCTGCGTAGGATTTGTCCTTGCGGGCCATTTGCCCGATCCCCCACACGCCGTGAACACGCTTCAGTTGTTTGTCCTGCTGCGCAGTGGCCTGTTTAAAAACGGCAAAGCCTTTTTTGCCTCTGTTCACCAGTTCAAACTGTGCCTTCTGGCGGATGCGCATGTCGTCATTGCCCAGCAGATTGGAAAGTTCCTCTTCTGTCTGTTTGGCATAGTCCAGCTTCATCAGGCGCTCGGTTTCTTTGCGCTGTGCTGCCAGGTCGTTTTTATCCGCAGCTACATCAATTTTCCAGACACGGCCATAGTTTTTGGTATCCCAGCCTGTGATCCAGTCGGCTGCATAGAGCGCGCCATCTGCACCGAAACGAATGCCTGTGGGCAGAATTCCGCTGACTACATCCTGCTCACCCGAAAGCTCGAAGGAAGCGCCTTTGGGTTTAAGGCCGAAGGACCAGATGTGGGAGCTACCGGGGTTACCGACAAACTCGACAAGGAAAAACTTGTTTTTCCAGGCAGAACCCAGGGCTGTGCCGGGGTTATAGACCATGCCGGTGGGGCCGTTGTGGTAGTTCATGATCGGAGGCACAATGTAGGCAGCCTGTCCTTCCCAGTGCGGAACGTAGAGTTTTTCGTCCATCCACACATTATAGCCATTGTTTCCGGGGTCGGTATATTTGCCATACTGCCAGTTGGAGCGCCATCCGGCATCCGAGCCTTCGACTACGTGTACCAGACGCTCGCTTTCGCCGGAGTGGTCGCCGTCGTTGTCGGAGCTGATCAGGTTGCCATATTCGTCAAATACAAACTCGTGGGTATTTCGCAGACCGGCTGCATATACCTCAAAATCACTGCCGTCGGG
>RDXT01000399.1 GCA_004292985.1 Bacteroidota bacterium | reverse complement strand
GCCCAGTAGCGGTCTTTGGCCTGCCGGGCGGCGGTGTCGAAGTCTATGACCGGAGCAGGGTAGTCGTGACCGATGCGGCAGTCGTAAAAGTGCTGCTCCATCGCGGTCATTTTCCAGGGTTCGGCAAGCAAGGCATTGGGTAGCGCACGTAGTTCGGGCACCCACTTCCGGACAAAAACGCCTTCCGGGTCGTGACGGAGCGCCTGTGTTACCGGGTTGTACACCCGCAGGGTGTGGTAGCCTGCAGTACCCGCCTGCATCTGAAACTGGCTGTAGTGGATACCCGGTTCGAAGTCGAGAAACAGTCGTGCCAGATGCGAAGCCCCTGCCCGCCAGGGCTGCCAGAGCGGAAAGGTGAGAAAAGACACCAGCATGGCCCGCATCCGGAAGTTGAGAAAACCCGTGGCCTGTACACTGCGCATACTGGCATCTACCATCGGATAGCCCGTCTGCCCATTTGCCCATGCCTCAAACAGCCGCTCATTAAATATCCTTCCCAGCCCCTCAAACCCCGGATTAATTGTCTGGGTTTCGATCAGGTAATGGTTTTCCATTTTCTGCATAAAATGGCTGCGCCACATCAGCCTTTCCTGAAAATTGCGGATAGGCCGGGCAAAAGGGCCGTTTTTATAGTATTCGGCGGCCTGGTACACCTGCCTCATGCTGAGGTTTCCCCAGGCGAGGTAGGGTGAAAAGCGGCTGCAACTCCTCCGGCTGAGCTCTGGTTTGGAGATATAACGGGTATAATGCTCTGCCCGGGAGCTGAAAAAAGAATGAAGGTAGCGTAGTCCGTTTGTTCCGCCACCGGGTTGGAAGGCAGCAAAGGGACGGGAAAATGCTTCGGGCAGGGGAGGCCCTTTGAGCTGAGGCGCTATGTCCTGCAAATCCGGGACCGGAATCAGGCGGGCCAGATCCGGGCTGCGAATGGCCTCCTGCATCGCAGACTTCCATTGCTGCTCCCAGCCTTCGCGGGTGCGCAGCCTCCTGACAACTGCGTCCTGCCCGAATTCCTGCCAGAGAATCCCATGGCTTTTGCAAAAGGCAGCCACCGCTTTGTCCCGGTCAAAGGTCAGTGCACCTCCGGTTTCCTGGTGCGAATATATATGCTTGATCTGGTAGTGCTGGCAGAGTAGCTCCAGCACATCTGTTACTTCGCGGTGGCATACCAGCAGGGTGCATGCCGGAGGCAGGTGTGCCTGCATGTCGCAGAGAGACTCGTGGATAAAACGCCAGTGACGCAGGTCCGCATCGGGGGAGGCGATTAATGAGGGTTCGAAGCAATACAAAAGCAAGGTGGGCAGCCCCTGCTGTATGGCAGTGGTCAGGGGCGCATGGTCGCTCAGGCGGAGATCGCGTTTGAACCAGACGAGGTTTACAGGACACATGCGAATGTAACCTGTGCGGGGGGATATTGTTGTCGGGGGCGGGCTTGAGGCGGGATTACGCACAGCCCCCGCACGCTTAGAGGCCGAAATCCCGCAAAACACTTTATTTACATCCTCATTGGCGAAGCCCGGTCCAGCGGACCGTCACGTATGTAGCATGGATGCCGTTTTTTATATTTTTTTGCATGTTGCCCGGAGGGCAGGCGGTGTATTCCGGCGGGAAAGGAAAATATTTTTTATATTTACCAAAAAAAGTCATATGCATTCAAAAAAATGTAACTTCGATCAATACTTTAATTTAATTCAACCCAATGAAAATCATTACTCTTCTTAGTCTGTTCCTGTTTACAGGAGCCACCCTCTCCGCTCAAACTGTGGCCATTAACCCTGTATGGGTGGGCAACAACCCACAAAGCACATGCGAATACAGTCAAAATGTTACAGTTAATATTGCTTACGGAACCGATTCATGGTATCTCCGGGTTCAATATACGCTCCAGATTTACCAAACTTTGAGTGGTACATGGTCTGATGTGGTAACGTCTCCCTGGAAGTCTTATGATTGCGTTATTTCAGGAACTCCGAGTAATGCGCATACCTTTACTATCTCCCAAACAGGCTATTACCGGGTTAGAGCTGTTACCCAAAGGTCTAATAGCTGTTTGATTGGATGGATGGCCAATTCTACCACATATACCCTTGCAAGGGATTTTGTGTTTAATATTCGACCCGCAACATTTTTCGACATCAATGGATCGCCTGCATCTACGTCAGCATACTCACGCTTCTGCTTAAGTAAATCATTGGTGTTAAACAACCAAAGTATTGGGACAGGCTATAATACTACTACATATGGATACCAGCACCGCGTCTCAATTTTCCAGGCATCCTCTTCTGGTGTGCAAGGTGCTGCCATATATACAGGTACATGGATAATAGGAAATCCAACCACAATAAACCTGGAAAATCTGTCTGGTACGAACGGTACCTGGCTGTCAAACCATACAGGGGATTTTATTGTAAGGCTTGAAACCAAAAACAATTGTGGTGACAGCTATATAAGTTCCCGGTCTTCATGGATTCGAATAGAAAATGACCCGTCTCCTATTACAGTTAATTTCACAGTAAACAATGGTCAAACGGGAATACCTTGCTCTCCTGTAAAAACGTTGCCTG
>RDXT01000398.1 GCA_004292985.1 Bacteroidota bacterium | reverse complement strand
GTGGCTTTTCCAGAAAATCGTAGGCTCCTTTTTTGGTAGCATCTACTGCCGTTTCTATATCAGCGTGGCCGGAGATCATGACGAAGGGAACCTCAGGCTTTGCGTCCGTCGAGCGTTCCAACACCTCCAGCCCGTTCATTTTGGGCATTTTTATATCGCAGATCACCGCGTCATAGGTTTCCTGAAGCACTTTGTCGAGTCCTTCTTTACCATCTGAGGCCGTTTCTACTTCATAATCTTCATATTCAAGGATCTCCTGCAAGGTACTGCGGATGACTTCTTCGTCATCAATGATTAGAATTTTGGGCATACGAGTGTTTACTTTTCAGTACAACATTAATATCTTATGTCCAGAATACCAAATGCGAATGTAATAATTTTGTACACTCTTGCCGCCTTGGTCTGCGATACGTAAGTTTGCAAAGATGAGACTGACTCCTTCCATAGCCCGCGCTGCCTCCGGGTGGCTGATTCTGGCGCTGACAGCGCTGATGGCCTGCCAATCTGACCCTGATGCCGACATCCGCGACATCGAACTCGATATCAGCTTCCGCCGCAGCGACAGCCTCATGCTGGCCTGTGCGCAGGCCCTGCGGGCCGACACTACGCTGAGCTACGTCGATGCATTTGCGCGCTATCTGGCGCCGGACCGCACATTTTTCCTGCGCTGGGCACTCGACCCGATGCAAGTAGCCACCCTGAGCGATGCCGGGCAGGACAGTCTGCTGGCGGCCAGTTTCGGCCCACTGCTGCGTGATACCAGCGTCTTTCACCTGCTCGATACCGTTCGCCAGGTGTATCCCTACGACTATCCCTTTGCCGAACGCCTGCTGCCACCGCTCAAGCGCCTGAAAAAATACTTCCCGGACATCAATCTGCCCGAATTCCGCACCCACGTCAATGGCTTTATCCCTTCCGGCGACATGCGCTCGGTGGACCAGATCGTCTCTGTCGAAGGCTATATCAGCTTCGGCCTGCACTATTTCCTGGGCCGCGACCTGAAATATTATCCCATAAATATCTCCAAATACCAGCGGCAGCGCTTTTCGTCAGAGCATATCGAACTGGCCCTCATTGACCAGATCGCGCAGGAGATCCTGGCACCACCTGCCCAGAACCGCCAACCCCAACTGGTTGACGGGATGATCCGTGCAGGCATCCGGCAGTACCTGATCCAGCAGTTGCTCCCCAACACTCCCGACTCTACCTGCCTGATGTACAGCAGCGCGCAGATGGAATGGGCCGAATATTATGAAGACCGCATTTACAAAGAGCTGATCCCCCACCTGTTCAGCACCGATTTTCAACTCCAGCGCGACTACCTCAGCGACAAGCCCTATACCACCCAGCTTTCGCCCGAGTCAGCCCCCCGCATCGGTGAATATTGCGGCTGGAAAATCGTGTCCTCGTATATGGAGCGCAACCCCGAGACTACCCTGGCCGACCTCGTGAGCCGCACAGACTATGATGTGATTTTCAAAGAGTCGCGCTACAAACCCTGAGCGACGCTGTAATATTTCGCATTGTATTAATTTAGGAAACAGAATTTCCATTCCTAATATTACCCCTGCTAATCCACAGGTATGCGCAGGGCTAACCGTTCACATCTTTCATCAACTACCACACAGCGTCTCCGGCACTGGCTGACTGTCGGCCTTTCGGCTGCGGGTGCCTGTGTGCTGGCGCTGATCCTGTTTTACAACCAGCCCGGGGAGACCCTGGTGCAGGGACCGAAGGTGCGTGTGGTGAAAACCCCGGCTTCGGGACCGGGCTTTGAGGAGGCCCCCGAACTGGTGCAGGCCCGCAGCGCACTGGCCCGCCTTCGCAGCGAAAAGCACCCCAGCGCAGCGACCGAAAGCGAAATCGCCCGTCTCCAGAAAAACATCCGGCTTCATCAGTCTATCGGCGATGTAAAAGCGCGCCTGCAGGATGCGTCTTTCACAAGTGCCAGCCTGCGTCAGGAATATGAAGAACAACTGACCCGCATGGAAGCCGAACTAAGTCTCCCAACTCAGTAATTCATTGAAAATCAAAGCCATACATATTGCCTTCTTTGTTTGTCTATGTATGACCGGCCTCCGCATGCGCGCGCAGTGCAGCGAGCTGATTTCCGATACACTGGCACAGGAAGACTTCGAATCGGGTCTGCCCGCAGCCTGGAAGGCGGCTACAGGAAGCGATGGAGCAGACTGGAAAACGGATGCGGGCCGCCTCGGGCACTATCCCAATCCCGGTGCGGGCGCCTGGACCTATATCCGCGACGACGAAGCCAATACAGCGGGTACGGCAACCTTAGAGACTGCTTCTTTCGATCTGAGCGAGTACAATGGGATGCTGCGGGTCGAGTTTGACCTCAATTTTCAGAGTTATTCGGACACGGGCGCGATGTATGTGGATGTGTGGGACGGGGGCAAATGGCTACGGGTTTTTGAGGAGAGCGAAGATTTTGCCGGGCATCTTTCGATGGACATGAGCGAATTTACCTTCAGCGATTTCCGGCTGCGTTTTGTCTATGACGACGAAGGCGGCTGGGGCTGGGGCATGGGCGTAGATAATTTCAGG
>RDXT01000397.1 GCA_004292985.1 Bacteroidota bacterium | reverse complement strand
ACAAAGTAAGGGCTGTTTACCCGTTTGTCATCCTTCAGTTTTTGCGCATCTCTTACAAAGTTTACCTGAGAGTAGTTCTGGCGCATCACGAAGATGGTTTTTTCCATAAACTTATTCAGGATCAGGTAGTCGGAGACGAGTCCTACGGGCGCGGTATCCACGATCACGATGTCGAAGCGCTTTTTCAGCTCTTTGATCATCAGTTCGAAGCGGAAGGAACTGAGGGATTCGGAGGGGTTGGGCGGCGGCACACCGCTGGAGATCACCGAAAGGTTGCTGATCTTGGACTTGTGAATAATGTCGTTGAGGTCAGCCCTGCCGATGAGGTAGTTGCAGAGACCCACTTCATTTTCGATGCCAAAGCGGTTGGAGAGCATCGGCTGGCGGATGTCCGCTTCGATGATCACCGTATTTTTACCCGAAAGTGCCAGAATCGCAGCCAGGTTGCCGGAGGTAAAGGTTTTGCCCTCGCCTTTTACCATCGAGGTTACGCCAATCACCGGCACCGTATCGGGCGAGGTGAGGTAGTCGAGGTTTACCTTGAGGTAGCGGTAGGACTCGGCCAGCGGCGAAAGGATAAAGTCGGGATCGAAAATGCTGGTTTTATCGGAGTCGTGCAGGATGGTGCCGATCAGCGGAATGTCGGTCAGGCGGCCAATCTGCTCTTCGTTGTGGATTTTGTTGTCAAACAGGTCGGCACCCAACACGACCAGGGTCGGCAGCAGCAGGCCGATCATGAGGAAAGTCATGAACAGCACGGGCTTGTTGGGCGCAATGGGGCTTGACTTGGTAAGCCTTGCTGCATCTATGGCGCGGCTGTCGGGTGTGCTGGCCGACTGGGCGATGCCTGCCTCGTAGCGGCGCTGCATCAGGTAGTTGTACAGGTTGTCGGTCAGGGTTACCTTGCGCTGAATCTGGGTGCTGGCGGTGGCATTGTAGGGCAGGCGCACCAGGTCAGCTCTTACTCTGCCAAGCTGGCCTTCGAGCTGCTTCATGCGCATATCTGTCTGACTGACAATACTTTTGATGTTGCCCAGAATGGCCTGGCGGGTATTGTCTATCTTTTTATTTACCACCGAAAGCTCCAGCGACTGGGTAGCTCCTCCCCGCAGACCCATGGCCGAGCGGTCCTGGTAATAGCGCTGCAGGTCCATGATCAGGTTGTTCAGCAGCGGGTTCTGAATCCCAACGGATTGGGGTGCCTGAATCGCATTGATGCTGTTGGTGTCCTGAAGCATCTGAAGCAGGCTGTTGTAGTAATTGAAATTGTACTGCTCCCGGCTGTATTCCTCCTCAAACTTGCGTTGCTGCTGAAGCGCGTCGGAGGCACGGGTGCTGACATCGAGTGCGCCTACCTGTGCGCGTACATTGGCCAGGGCCCGCTCGGCGTTGCCAAGAGAATCCGACACACTCGAAAGCTGCTCGTCAATAAAGCGGATTGTGCCGAGGGCAAACTCGTTTTTCTGGTCGAGCTTGGATTGCATATAGGCTTTGACCAGCGCATCGAGGTAGTCCACCTGCTTTTGTGCCACCTGCCCCTGGATGGTCAGCTCAAGAATAGAGCCTTTTTCATCCACATGCGTTACCTCGACAGCGCCCATATAGCCCTTGGCGAGACCTTCGATGGTATTGATCTCGAAGAAATATTCGATCTCCGAATCCTTGGGACGATATACGTACTTCGGATCCTTCTTAATGGTAAACTTAAATTTGTCATGGCTTATCTCCTGGGCGAAACTGTGTTTCTGGTCATACTCCAGTTTATCACCTGAGTCAATGGACTCGCCAGTGGTGAAGTTGTACAAAAACACTTTGTCGTCCTCGGTAGTCAGCTGGAACTCATTGTCAGAGAGGATTTTCACAAAAAACTTACCCCCGGAATTCTGATAGGCCGAATAATCCAGCTCTACTTTAAACGGCATCTTTTTCGGATATATCTCTACCGAGCGGAAGGTTTCCTTTTTAAAGTAGGACACATCAAAATCCAGCAGGCGCACCGCTTTTTCCGCCATCTCGTAGGAGGTCAGCAGCCCGATTTCGTTGGGAATATTGGCGATTGAATTGAGGAGCTTTACCCCGCCTTTCATATACTGGCTTTCGCCCAGGTTGTTCCAGCCCGGGTTTTCATTTACCAGCACCGAAGCGGAGGCCTCGTATGTGTCATTGGCAGATTTGATGTTGTAAAGGCCCCAGAGTACGCACAAAGGCACACTGATAGCGTAGTACCTCCAATGGCGGACCAGTTTGCGCACAATATCGAGTACATCAATCTGCTGTTCCTGGTTTAATCCTTTGACTAATTTGTTTTCCACTTGGATACGGGTTTGGTAAGCGGGAAGAGGATGCGGAGCTGAGATCAGTTTTTATTGATATTATTCAGAATCCGGCTGACGACCAGCGTGGTGGTCGAGGCTGCTGAGAGTATCAGGCTGGCGGTGCGGAAGTTGATTTCGGTAGCCCTCGGTTTGGTGGGTTCTACATAAATCGCATCGTTGGGGTGAAGATAATAATATTCTGTACCCAGTGTTTCAGGTTTTGTGATGTCGAGATACACAATTTCGGAG
>RDXT01000556.1 GCA_004292985.1 Bacteroidota bacterium | reverse complement strand
AGCCGCCAAGGCCGAGTGGGAAGAGGAAACCAAAACCCGCCGCTACACCGTCTCCGAAGAGGATGTAGCCGCTGTGGTCTCCATGATCACCGGAGTGCCCGTGACCAAAGTAGCTGCCGGCGAAGTCGAGAAGCTCAAAACGATGGCCAATGAACTGCGCAATGTGATCATCGGCCAGAACGACGCCATCGACAAGCTGGTAAAGGCCATCAAGCGCTCGCGCCTCGGCCTCAAAGACCCCAACAAACCGATCGGCTCCTTCATTTTCCTCGGACAAACAGGTGTGGGTAAAACCGAACTTGCCAAAGCCCTGGGACGCTATCTTTTCGACAGCGAAGAAGCCCTGGTACGCCTCGATATGAGCGAGTACATGGAGAAATTTACGGTCTCCCGCCTCATCGGTGCGCCTCCCGGATATGTCGGATATGAAGAAGGGGGCCAGCTTACCGAGCGTGTGCGCCGCCGCCCATATAGCGTAGTGCTCCTCGATGAGATCGAAAAAGCCCACCCGGACATTTTCAACATCCTGCTTCAGGTGCTCGACGACGGTATCCTGACTGATGGTCTGGGTCGCCGGATTGACTTCAAAAACACCGTCATCATCATGACCTCCAACGTCGGGGTGCGGGAACTGAAGTCCTTTGGTGCGGGTGTCGGATTTACCACGCAGTCGCGGGAAAATCAAAACCACGACCTCATCCGCTCCACCCTCGAAGGGGCCATGAAAAAAGTGTTCCGTCCGGAGTTTCTGAACCGTATCGATGAAGTGATTATCTTCAACGAACTCGACGAAGAGAACATCATGCGGATCATTGACCTGCAACTGCGCAAGGTTTTCGCACGCATCGAAGAGAAGGGATACTTTATCGAACTCTCCGACGCAGCCAAGAAATTTATCGCAGAGAAAGGCTTCGACAAACAGTTTGGTGCCCGTCCGCTCCAGCGTGCGCTCCAGAAATACCTCGAAGATCCGATTGCGGATGAAATTCTCGAAACCAGCAGCGAAGAAGGCGATACCCTCCTCGTGGATTATGACAAAGAAAGCGACTCTGTGAAGGTAACTTCGCGCAAAGGCATGGCCCACAGCAATGTGGCTCCCCCCAGCGACGAACCTGCCGAAGGACAGGAATAAGCAGCTACATCTCTTATGCGGGAGCCAGTCTCAGGACAAGGCTCCCGCATTTTGCATCAATGACTACCCTCTGTATATGAAGCCGACCCTTATCCTTGGCGCCTCTCCCCAGCCCGACCGATATGCTTTTCTCGCAGCCGAGATGCTGAAGAGCTACGGACATGAAGTTTTCGCATTTGGCCGGAGAAAAGGCGAAACAGGCGCAGGGCTTCCGATTCTTATAAATCAGTCAGAAGTGCCTGATAATCAAATAGATACCATTACACTTTATATGAATGCGGAAGTGCAGAAAAGCTACTATCCGTGGATATTTCAGCTGAATCCCAAAAGAGTCATCTTTAATCCCGGTGCCGAAAACCCTGAGCTGGCAAAGATGCTCCGGGAGCGCAATATAGAGCCGCTCGAAGCCTGCACCCTGGTGATGCTGCGCAGCCGGATTTATTGAATAAGCCGTCAATATAAATTAGAGGACAGGAATGTTTAGTAAAGTAAACATTTCCAAGATCGTATTTTCGCCCAATATCAAATCCCTCCGAATGGCGCGTAATTTGCGCTATTCATGCTGAGAATCAGGAGGGTTCCGCGTGAAGTGATAAGAGCTTATCTCTATCCTGCGGAATTTACCGATGCAATAAAAATCCATGTTCCAATAAGCGTCCTTCCCCACCGAAGGACGTTCCGTTTTTCCCGCTTCAAACACAAACACTTGTCAAATGCTTTGCCTGGTATTCACCAACGACAAAATTCTGGCAGGCGCACGCCTGAAGAAGACCGAACTGCTCTTACTTGGAGGTAATCCTTACCTTTCGCTCAAGGGACGTCCCCGCGAAGACGTTCTTGCTGAGTCCCTGCCCGCAATCCGGGAGGCTTATCAGCAGCTTGCCCAAAAGCAAAAGATTGACTTACCGAATCCATTTCCTGTAGCAGTCGCGTTCCAGGGTAATGTTGTCGGACCCGATGGCCCTCATCCCGAGGTGCTGCCAGTGCTGCGGCTTTTTAACGACCCCGCTCAGACGGGTTGCCAGCTTGTGCACATTGACCATGCGTACCCTGCTTTTCTGCAAGGCATCGGCCTCAACGGCAAAACCCACGGAGAAGCGACGGTTTTTGTGGATACCATTGATGCCGAGCAGCCGCTGAGCCTGTACTACTACAATACCAATGGCAAATATCATGGCGAAAGCTATGTGCAGATGAAGGAGCTGGGTTTCGCACCCGGCCGCGCCGATCTGTTTGCCGAACTGGGAAAGCGCTTTGAAGAAGCGGGCATACGCCTCGATGAAGAGGACCGCAGCCGGATCCGGGAGCAGGAAAACAACGGCAGCGGCGAATACCGGATTATGCTTCAGAAAGAGCGTGCCGGGGTAAAAATTCAGGCTGAAATCCGCCTGGCTGCCGCCGAATACGAAGACCTCCTGACCCGCAAACGGGGCATCCTGAGCACCCACCTAAGCAAGGATGTGCTTGAAAGCCAGGGCGTTCGACAGGTGGTGCTGATGGGCGACTACGCCAAGACCCAGGCATTCCGGGAGTATCTCGACAAAGACCTCCAACTCAACGGGCGCATTGCCGTGATGCCAAGCGCTGTGGAAGAATATGTAGCCCTGCTCGACGGACTGGCCCAGCGCAGCATCGAAAAACTCGAAGCAGAGCGCAAGCGCATCGAGGCAGAGGAACTCCGCCGCCGCGAAGAAGAAGAGCGCCGCCGCCAGGAAGAAGAGGAGCGCCGCCGCCGCGAAGAGGCAGAGCGTATGGCACGCCTCGAAGCCGAGCTGAAAGCCAAAAACGAGCAGGACGCGCTCATCACCGAAATCCGCAACTCCTGCACCGATGCCAGCCAGTTGGAGAGCTACCAGATTCGCTTTACCGAAGAAGGCCGCAAACTGGGCATCCCCGCCGAAGTGATTGCATGGACCATTCAGGATGCCCTGAAAATGGCCTCCATCAGCCGCCAGATCGAGCCGACTGCCGTCCCGCTCCAGATCGTGCACACGCCTATCGTGAGCAGCCCTGTCGCACATACCCAGGTGAGCGTATCCGATGCCCAAAGCCGCAGCCCTCACCTGGCAGACCTTTTTGAAATGGAAGCCGTGATTGCCGATACGGAGTTTTCGACACGGAAAATGCGCCATCTCAAGACCAATACCCGCAAGATTGTCCGCTTTATGGACCTGGCTGCCATGGCCGATCCCGGCGCAATGGCCCGCTTTCAGAAGCTATACAAAAAAGAACTGACCTACTTCCGCGAACTCAGCGAGATCAGCCAGACCCAGGAGGGGTATTTTTATGCCCGTGAACATTTCGAAGGAATGACGATGCGCGCGTTTATCCGCAAAATGGGCCTCGATCAGAAAACACGCATTGACCAGCTTCGCAGCAACGACCTGAAAACAATCTTCCTCACCTTCCGCGAAATTCAGGGACTTAGCGTCTCCCACTGCAACCTCAATGAAGACACGATCTACGTTGTTTCCGACCGCGGATGGTCGCTCCAGCGCGATATGGAAATCCGGCTCACAGGCTTTACCTCTGAAGACTGCGAAGCCGATGCCATGAAGCAGCAACTACACCAAATGTTCAGAAGACTCCTTGATGCTAAACTCTACACTGAAATCTGTCAAAAGTTTGTGATTTAATGGCTAACATCACATTACGCCCCACCGAAACGCTCGATGATTACATACGCCAGATAGAAACCGCCGAGAAAGAACGCAAGCGCAGAAGAGTATTCTACATTGCCGGTCTCGTCCTCGGTCTGACCTCTCTCGCCGTAACGCCCCTGGTATTCATGAAACGCGGCAGCGTAAGCCTCCGCCAGTTTCCCGCCGAAACGATGAGCATCTTTACCATAGATTCGCTTCTGGAAAAAGACAAGTCCCCCATTGTACTCACCTACGCCGATGGCCGCGTCTCCGATACCATTACCCGTGTGAGTGACTTTGTGCGGATCAGCGAAGGAGATGGAGGAACGCAAAATGTCTCCTACAATACGTTTTCGCAGGACTACCCTGAGGCTGGACTGGGCACAGATGTCGTGGATGTAACGGTGCAGTCTGACGGAGAAAACACGCCGCCTGCTGAAAATACCGAAGCGGCCCCCGTGACCCGGATACAACCTTTTGCCTTTGCAGTAGAAGGCGAGCGCCGGGTAGGCCAGTCCCTCAACCTGACGGTCATAGACTACGATGAAAACATCAACTATACCCTCGACATGGGCAATGGCGACCGCAAGCAGATCCAGCGCCGCCTGAGCTATACCTACAGCGCCCCCGGCCTGTACCAGGTGCAGCTGGTAGCCCGCAACAGCTCCGGCGCATCGAGTGTGTACCGCCGCAGCATCGAGGTGAGCGAAACAGCCCCTGCAGCTACCAATCAGCAGCAGGCTTCCACAGCACCCGCCTCCGCAGTGCGCCCACAGTCCATCACCATCGCTCCCATCTCAGGGGCGCCCGAACGCAGCAACGCCCTCCCTTCGGTGAGCGCCTCACCTGTAACGGCGGCTCCGGCACTGAGACCTGCTGTCAGCGAAAACAATGCAGGCCCGCTGTATTCTGCCGACGTAATGCCCTCGTATCCCGGGGGAGATGCCGCCATGCGCAGCTTTATCCAGCAAAACCTTACCTATCCGGAAGAAGCCCTCGAAAGAGGTATCCAGGGCAAGGTACTGGTGCGCTTTGTGGTGCAGCCTGATGGTTCTATGACAAATGTGCAGGTGGTCAAGGGCCTCGGAGCCGGTACCGATGAAGAAGCGATCCGTGTGGTGCGCAGCATGGGAAAATGGACTCCCGGCACACATGAAGGACGTACCGTACCCGTGTACAAGTCTATTATGATCAGCTTTGTCTATGTGAAATAAGCATACCTCCACTCTCAATAGGGAAGTGCAGCAATGTACTTCCCTTTTTTTATTCAGAATACCGGATTGAGGAACTGCCTTCCAAGCTCGCCGACGGTGCCGACCATGGGGAGCAGCAGGCGGGAGGCCAGCCCCAGCAGCACCAGAAAGCCGATCACATCTGTGAGGGCCGTGATGAGGATCGAAGAAGCCACTGCCGGATCCACCCGCGCCCTTTCGAGGGCCAAGGGAATAATCGAGCCAGCCAGCCCGGCGAGCATAAGATTGCCCCACATAGCCACAAATACCACCAGCCCCATCATGGCCACAAACTGGGGGTCTTTGCTGGGGTTAACGAACATGAGCACAAGCGACACAATGGCGCCCAGCATCAGTCCGTTGATCGCGCCCACGCTCAGCTCTTTAAAGATCACGCGGGCTGCTTTTCGCCTCGGGATCCCCTCCGTAGCAATACGCCGGATGGTTACCGCCAGGGTTTGGGTCGCGCCATTGCCCGCCACACCCGCAATCACAGGCATGAGGGAGGTGAGCAGCACTATTTTTTCGATGGTTGTATCAAAAAAGGCAATGGTTACAGCAGAAACCGAGGCTGTGAGCAGGTTAACGAGCAGCCAGGGAATGCGGCTCCGCACGGCATCGGCCCAGCCACCGCGCAGGTTTTCGTCTTCAGACACACCCGCGAAACTCAGAATGTCCTCTGTCGTCTCTTCTTCGATTACGTCCAGCACGTCATCGAAGGTAACGCGTCCCAGCAGGCGGCCTTCGCGGTCCACCACAGGGAGGGTCGGGAGGTTGTATTGCGACATCATTTTGGCTACCGCCTCCTGGTCCATACTCACTTTCACCGAAACCACATCCCGGCCCATGATCTCTGAAACCAACTGGTTGTTTTTGGCCAGAAACAAGGAGCGGAACGTCAGGTATCCCACCAGCCGCCGGGCAGCATCCACCACATAAATTGTATAAAACTCTTCGATCTCTTCGGAGAGGCGCACCACTTCGCGCAGGGCTTCGAGTTTGGTGAGGGTTTCGGGCACGCAAACCACGTCGGGGTTCATGAGACCGCCCGCGCTGTCCTCCTCATATCGCATGAGCTGGTTGATGACGCGGGTCTCTTCGGCGGGAACGTGGGCGAGGATGCGTTTTTTCTGCTCCTCGGTGATCTGGGCGAGCAGGTCGGCGGCATCGTCCCATTCCAGTTCTCCGATCAGGCGGCTGGCCACCTCGGGGTGCAGCAGCGTGAGCAGTTTTCCGGGATGCGTTTGCCAGTCCATCTCGGCGATGGCTTCGGAAAGCACTTCTTTGGGCAGTTCATTCAGAATGCGCATCTGCACATCCTGCCCCGAATCCTCCAGCAGCCTGGCGATTTCGGTGGGATGAAGGAGGCTGAGCAAGGCGCGTATGCGGGCATTCGGATACCGGAGTAAGCGACGTATCCGCTCCACTTTTTGTTGTTGTACGGCTGCTTCGTTCAGCACCGGCTTATATTAGGTTATCCACTTGATAATCAATACGATAAGACCAAAGAGAAACATCAGAATCGAGACCTTGTTGATCCCGTGCATGACCTTCAGGTTAAATGAGGTCGGCGCACCTGCTTCCGGCTTCCGGAAGGTGATATAAGCGAAAATTTTGTTCCAGACTTCCATTACACGCTAACTCGCAGGGGGATAAAAAAGTTGCCGTAAGGGCAGGTAAATGTACAAAAGAAATCCATACGCTTGCTATCGTACCTGTCCCTTACCCCGGACCACCCATTTTTCGGTCACCAGTTTTTCGAGGGCGAAGGGTCCCCGGGCATGTAGTTTCTGGGTCGAAATGCCAATTTCGGCTCCCAGTCCAAATACGCTGCCATCGGTAAAGCGCGTGGAGGCATTGGCATAGACGGCTGCCGCATCTACCCGCTGCAAAAAAGCCTCACATACCTCCGTATCTTCTGAAACGATGGCCTCCGAGTGGCGCGACGAATAGGTGCGGATATGCCCAAGGGCTTCGGCCATATTGCGTACCACTTTTATGGAGCAGGCATAGTCCAGAAACTCCCTGCCCCAGGCATCGGGCCCTGCTTTTTGCAAATGACTATATCCCTGATTATCAATGATTTGCCAGGCGCGTTCATCTGCAAACACCGTGACGGAGTACTTTCCAAAGCCCGGCAATATCAGGGGCAGCACCTCTGCCGCGATGGCCTCATCTACCAGCACCGTATCGAGGGCATTGCAGACACTGGGGCGCGAGGTTTTGGCATTTACCACAATGGCTGCGGCCATTTCAGCATCGGCAGCCGCATGGATATAGGTATGGCATACGCCTGCGCCGGTTTCGATCACCGGAATGCGGGCATGTGTGCGCACAAACTGAATCAGTTCCTGCGACCCGCGCGGGATCAGCACATCTATGTAGCGGTCTGCGTGGAGAAATTCCTGCATAAAGGCCCGGTCGGGGGGCAAAAGCTGCACTGCGCCGGGAGGGATATGGGCTGCTTCCATCGCCCGGTGGATGATCGCGACCAGCGCCCGGTTGGTATCCGAAGCATCGGAGCCGCCGCGCAGCACCACGGCATTGCCTGCCCGGAGGCAGAGCGCCGCTACATCTACCGTTACATTGGGCCTCGACTCATAGATGACCCCTACCACACCCATCGGCACTGACATTTTCTGGATATGCAGGCCATTGGGGCTTTGGTGCTCATAGAGGAGCTTGCCTGTGGGATCGGGCAGGGCGGCAACCTCGCGCACCGCCTGGGCGAGCCAGAATATGCGGTCGGGGGTCAGCAGGAGGCGGTCTTTTTTCGGGTCGCTGTCCGGCATCCGGCTGAGGTCGAGGCGGTTGGCCGCCATAATTTCCGCCTGGTCCTGCTCCAGGAGCGTGGCCAGGTTCATCAGAAAATCCTGCTTGCGGGCATCGCTCAGTGCCTGTATGGCAGGTGCGGCCTGCTGTGCCTGTTCGAGTTGGGGTTGGATCATTCGTTATAGAATACAAGGCAGGATTAAAAAACCCTCACTTCTGTGACCAGTTCGCGCCCTACACGCTGGTTGATCATGTCGCGGATTTTGATGCGTGCGAGGGTAAGTTCGTTTTTCCAGACCGGGTTGCTGATGCGGATGAAGAGTACGCCCTGCTCAAACCATATTTTTTCTGTCTGCGTCGCGACGGGCCGACCCATCAGTTGCTCCCAGTCGGTAAGGATCTGGTGCATATCGGCATCGTCCCTGAGACCGTGCTGGTCAAGAAAGGATTCGATGGCTTCGCCGAGCGATAGGTAGGGCTTCATAAGGTCAATGTTACAAAGAATAGGTATGTTTGGCAAAAGAGATTGAGGGAGGCACTACATTCTCCCCCCGTCAAACTTATTCCAATTTTCATTTGCGAATTTCAACCCCAAATGGTAGGATTGCATACCTTTTTTACTAACAATCGTTAGCAACAGAAGAATCCATCCTATGAACTTCCAACTTTCCGAAGAGCACCTCATGATCGCGCAGTCCGCGCGGGAATTTGCTGAAAATGAACTGAAGCCCGGCGTACTCGACCGCGACGCAAAGCAGTATTTCCCCCGCGAACTGATCCAGCGCATGGGAGAGTTGGGATTCCTGGGCATGATGGCCGACCCTGCCTATGGCGGCGGCGGCATGGACACGGTCTCCTATGTCCTGGCCATGACCGAAATCTCCCGCTGGGATGCCAGCGCTTCGGTCATGATGTCGGTCAATAACTCTCTCGTCTGCTGGGGCCTCGACCAGTTTGGCACACCGGAACAAAAGGAAAAATACATCAGCAAACTCACCACCGGCGAGGCAATCGGTGCTTTTTGCCTCTCAGAACCCGAAGCGGGCAGCGATGCCACCCAGCAGCAGACCATTGCACTGGATATGGGCGACCATTACCTGCTCACAGGCACCAAAAACTGGATCACCAACGGCAGCTCGGCCTCGTACTACCTGGTCATGGCCCAGACAGACCGCGAAAAAGCCCACAAAGGCATCAACTGCCTCATCGTGGAGCGCGGTATGCCCGGTTTTGAGATCGGCCCCAAGGAAGATAAGATGGGCATCCGAGGCTCAGATACGCATTCGCTCAACTTTAACGAGGTGCGCGTGCCCAAAGAAAACCGCATCGGTGAAGATGGTTTCGGATTCAAATTTGCGATGAAAACCCTCAACGGCGGTCGCATCGGCATCGCTTCGCAGGCCCTCGGCATCGCGATCGGCGCCTTCGACCTGGCCCTGGCCTATGCCAAAATCCGCAAGTCATTTGGCACCGAAATCATTAACCATCAGGCGATTCAGTTTAAACTGAATCGCCTGATGGTTAATGATTTCGGTGCCAAA
>RDXT01000396.1 GCA_004292985.1 Bacteroidota bacterium | reverse complement strand
TTTGAAATATTTCAGATTATTCATATAGTAAGACTATGCCATGAGAGAACCCCTGAGCTTATGCCTATTGATGCCCTCAGTATTCTGTTCGAAAAATATAAACAAACAATAAAGGGTGTTATATTAAATGCTTGCTACACAGCGGATTCAGCAAAAACGATATCTCAACATGGGATGTACGTAGTTGGTATGGACTCACCAATCAATGATGATGCAGCCATACGATTCGCAGTAGGTTTTTACAAAGCACTTAATCGCTCAGAGGGCTATGAGGAAGCATTTGAAAGTGGTCTCCTTCTAATGATAAGCCCAGAAGAAAGTGTTGCATCAAGGTCGCTAAGCTTACCAGACTCAGCCCAGAAATCATGTATGGCAACCCTCTGGAAAGACGGCAAACAACTCTACCCTGTCTCTTAAGTTAAGCAAACGGCGACCCCTTTGCCGCCAGATATGCGCCGATGTTAAAACTGACCCCGTCCAGAATCTCGACGGGCTTGCCCCAGTCTTTGACCTGCCAGTCGGCACCAGCGGTAGCTACAGTTACTTTTTGGGACTTTGTCATAATCCAGATCACCTTTTCCACACCGAAGCTGAGTAGTTTCTGAGTCTTCTGGAAAAAATAGGTATCCGGATCTATATCCATAGGGTCGGCACTGATATCCACCTCGACCACTACCCTTGGGGCAACTTCTGCATAGTGCTCGTTGATGGAGCTTATCGGGAGTGTGGCCGTGTCGAAAACCAAAATATCACCCGCCAGATTGTTGTGCTTATTTAAATGGATGCCCGCCTCACTGGTAAGTACCGTAAATAGCGACTCATCCAGTGTCTTGCCGAGAAGCATGACAATGTGCGTCACAATCAGTGACTGCAAGGTGCTTGATCCCGTGATTTCTGAAAAACTTTTTGTCCCTGCCAATACTTCACGATATCCTTTGTAATGAATGGGCTTGCCATCCATAATTTCAAGAATCAGGTGTTCCGGGACTTTCATGATTTTGACTTCTATCCTTAAATATACATAAATCACGCCCTCTATTTCAAGCCCCCCAGCACCTCCATCATGCCTCCGGTTGCGGTGCGGCGCGAATAGCGGCTCACGCCGGTAGCGTCTCCTGTAGAGAGTTCGCCTTTTTTCCACTGGCGGTACATGCGCAGAATTTCGCGCTTCATCTTTTCGAGGTCCGTAAAGCCGCAGACCACACCGGAGTTGGTTTCCCGGATCACGCGGGCGAAATCGGCCTCCTCCGGCCCGATAGCCAGCACCGGGCGGCGGGAACCGATGTATTCGTAGGTTTTACCGGGAATGTGGCCCATCACATTGGGCACGTCGTTGACGAGAAGCAAAAGCGCCTGGCTGCGGCAGGTCCAGCTAAGTACTTCGCTGTGAGGCAGATAAGCGATCCGCTCCAGGTTGTCTGCAAGGCCCTGCGCTTCGATCTGGCGATAGGTAATATGATCCGTTTTGCCGATAAAGCGCAGCACAAGGTCGTCTTGTAAGCCCGGAATTTCGCGGCACAGCTCCCCGAATGCCTGCCAGAGCAGCGGCGGGTTGCGGTCGGCGTTGAGGTAGCCGATGTGGCTGAAGACAAACTTTGTCTCCAGCGGCGGTTTTTCAAAAGCAAAATCTGCTTCGTCGAAACCATTGGTGATCACGGGTACCGCCTTCGCGCCGAGGGCTTCAAATTCTTTGGCCCAGGTCCAGCTTACGGTCACGATCTGGTCGGCTTCGCGCATTACACTTGCCTCCTGCCGGTGGTGGATACGGTCGGCCCAGGAGCTGAGGCCCAGTTGGTCGTAAAAGTCAATATTGGTCCAGGGATCGCGAAAATCAGCCACCCAGGGGATACCCAGTTGTCGTTTCAGGCCCCGCGCGATCAGGTGGACCGAATGGGGCGGCCCGCTGGAAATAATGGCATCCACCGGGTGTTGTTTCAGGTAATCTGCCAGCAGCTTCACCGAAGGGCCGATCCAGAAGCGCCGCGCATCGGGGATAAAAAAGTTGCCCCGCACCCAGATAGACAAGCGTTCGGTGAGAGAGGGTTTTTTATCTTCATTAAGAAAGCCGGAATACACCGCCTCGTCCTTTTTTTTGCCCGTAAACCGCTTATACCATTCGTAAGGCTCCCAGATCGGGCCGCGAATGACCTCCACCTCCGGGGGCACATCCTGCTCCAGCGAAGGGTCGGTGATGGGATAGGCGGCATCGAGGGCGGTGTAAACGACGGGTTCCCAGCCAAAATCGCGGGCGTATTTTACGAGTTTGAGGCAGCGCTGCACGCCCGCCCCACCGCTGGGCGGCCAGTAGTAGGTGATGAGGAGAAATTTCTTCATTGTTGGTCCCGGTTCTGCGAAGGCCAGCACGAAGGTACGGGAATCCCGGCGGTTTTTTTACTGTTGGCTATTGGCGGCCTCTGTTGGCGAACACGCCTAACAATACATTGGTCAGATACACCAACTGCCCAAAGACAAACAGCAGAGTCAGCACATATATCACATTCCCAATCAATTCGTGCTGCCCGCTTATATCGGCCGAAGGGGCGATACCAACGTAGGTAACTACAGCAAT
>RDXT01000555.1 GCA_004292985.1 Bacteroidota bacterium | reverse complement strand
CATTCCGGCACGTGGCCGCAGCTTTCGCAGATCAGGTAGGGGGCATAGCCCCGGCGGTTCTGGAAGAGGATCACCTGCTCGCCCCGTCCGAGGGTTTCGACGATGGCATTTTCCAGGGTAAGGGAAAAAATACCGTTTACCTGGCCTTTTTTCTTCTCTTTCCGCATGTCCACCACCTCTATCTGCGGCATTTGCCCTGCGACAGCGCGTTCGGGCAGCAGCACATGGTGGTATTTCTGGGTGCGGGCATTGTAATAGCTTTCAAATGAGGGCGTTGCAGAGCCGAGCAGGATGGGGATTTTCTGCTGCGTACCTGCAAAAACCGCCACATCGCGCGCATGGTATCGGGGAGCAGGTTCATGCTGTTTGAAAGAAGAATCATGCTCCTCGTCCACCACAATCAGGCCCAATTCCGGGAAAGGCAGGAAAATGGCCGAGCGCACCCCGATGACGACCCGGTACTCGCCGCTGCTGACTTTTTGCCAGATTTCGACCCGCTCATCGTTGCTGAATTTGCTGTGATAAATCCCTATCGCCTCGCCCAGTTCCCCCTGCACCCGGTCAATGATCTGTTTGGTAAGTGTAATTTCGGGCAGAAGGTAGAGCGCCTGTTTGCCCTTTGCCAGCGCATCGCGGATCAGCTCTATATATAGGTGTGTTTTTCCGCTGCCTGTAACCCCTTCGAGCAGGACAGGTTTGGGAGACTCCGAAGCAAAGTGCCCGCGTATCTGTGCCAGTGCTTGCTGCTGGCGCTCCGTGAGGCTGATGGCCTTATTCACGGTTTCGTAGCCATACATCTCGATGCGGTCTATCCGGACCTGCTCTTCCTGCAGGATGCCCTTGTCTATCAGCGACTTAGCTACGGAGGATTGAATGTCGAGTTCTTTGAGGGTCTCAGATTTCGGGACCGTTTTACCCCGGTAATACTCCGATACCACGCGCATCAGAAGGTTTTCCTGCTTGGGTGCCCGGCTCAGAGCCTCGAAGAGTTGTTCGAGCCGGTCGCGGTCGGTCCACTCCGGACTGAGGCGGAGATACGATTTAAACCGGGGTTTATATTTTTCTTCGACCTGCTGGTATATGCGGATCAGTCCGCGGCTGGCCATGCTGCGCAGGCGGGGAGTTACTCCGGCGATGTCCCAGATGCCCGCGATGTCCTTGAGGGTCAGCACAGGCTGGAGCATAAGTGCCTCCATGAGTTGGAACTCCTTGTCGCTCAGCGAGAACTCGTGCCAGTTGGGGACGTCGCACATTTCTACCCGGAGAGCGCTTTCGGGTTTCAGGCCAGCGGGCAGCGCCGCTTTGATGATTTCGCCGGGCGTGCAGAAGTAGTAGAACGAGAGCCAGTCATACAGCTCCAACTGGGCGGGATGCAGGACCGGGCTTTCATCCAGCAACTCTTCGATGGGCTTGATGCGGTCAGCTACCATCCCTTCCGGAGCCTGGTCCATTACGCGGCGGACAATTCCGGTGTAAATTTTACTTTTGCCAAAACTCACCAGTACCCGCATGCCCGGAGCGATGGTTTCGGCCTGCTCTGCACGCACCGCATAGGTAAAATTGGACCTTACGGCCAGAGGAAGAATGATTTCGGCGTATGCAGGACGAAAGATCAAGCGGATATTGTGCTAAAATACTTAGGCAAGGTATAAAAAAGATACTTACAAAATACGTAATTGTTACCTCAGGATGAAAAAAACGTCGTAAGTAGGAGGGGATAGAATATTGCATACCTATTCTGAAAGGCAAGTGGTATTTTTGTCATGGTTTTTGCATAGACCAAAGGCGCAACGGGCCTTACTGATCCCCGCTGCTTCGAGCTTCGTTCTTTTCGTGTAGGAAACTGATACAAGTTTCTTCGTTTATATACGTTATGTTGTACGAACGTCTGAAGTTTTCCTAATGAAGCAAGCTGTACTATTCGCTTTCATGCTCACTGTGTTCGTTGTTTTCGCACATTCTCAGCAGATTGTCCAGGTAAGGGCAGAGCAGGCAGGAGATAGTGTGCGGATTCAGTATCAGCTCAGCGATTCGGTCGCGGGCAGAGCGTATCGCATAGATGTTTATGGCATTTCAGAAAAGGATACATTTCGCCTGGAGTTTGCTACCGGCGACCTGGGAGACCGCATTACCGCCGGCAATAAAACCATTATCTGGGAGGCCTACCGCCAGATGGGCCGCTTCCGGGGAAAGGTAGGAATTGAAGTCCGGGCCGTTCCGGTTTTTTCAGTTATCAGGCCTTCGGAGCCAGTAACCCTCAAGCGGGGGCGACCTTATACCTTCCGCTGGTATGGTGGCAACAGCGAATCGGATCAGCTGACGATCGAGCTGTATCAGTTTGAAAATAAAATTGATTCTCTGGCCAATGTCGCAGGCCTTTCTCAATATACCTGGCAGGTGCCTGCGGGCATCAAGCCCGGACTGGGCTACCGCCTCCGCATCCGGGGAACTTCCTACACAGGCATAGATACCTACACGCCCGACTTTACCATTCAGCGGCGGATACCGTTAGTATATTCAGCGGGTGGCACAGCCCTGGGGGCCATTGGAGTCACAGCCGCGATCATTTTGCTGGGGCCGCTTCCGGGCGCACCTGGCAGATAAGCCAACATGAATACTCTATATTTACGATACACATAGTCCATCCCATCCAATCTCTCATAACATGGCGCAAGGTTACTACCGTACTCCTCTTTACCGCGCATTGTGGGTATGTCTGCTGGCAGGTCTGCTGACAGGAGCAAATGCCCAGGTTTTTACTGATGTTACCTCAACTGCTATTCCGAGCCTGCCTCCCAGCGTGACAGCAGGGGTACTTACCTGGGGTGATTTTGAACAGAGCGGGAATCCGGCTTTTCTGATCAGCGGTGAAACGAGCACTGCGGGAACTTATCTTTCGAGGGTGTACCGCAGGCCCGGCGCTACCTTTGCCAATTTTACAGGCGCTTCGACCCTGCCACAACTCAGACGAAGCGCCGCCGCATGGGGGGATTATGACGAAGATGGGGACCTGGACCTCATCATTTGCGGGGAAGACAACAGCGGCACCCGGATCAGTAAAATTTTCCGGTTTAATGGAACCTCTTTTGTGGAAGATGGCACGGCCTCACCCCAGCTCACATCCGTTACCAACGGAGCCGTTGCCTGGGGTGATTACGACAATGACGGCGACCTCGACCTGGCGCTGATGGGGCGCTCAGGCACAAGCACCACCGTGATGAACATTTACCTCAATGACGTAAATGGCAGCGGTGGATTTTCTTTGCTTTCCACTCCCTCCCTCATTGGCCTCGAAAATGGCAGCATCGAGTGGGGCGACTATGATATCGACGGCGACCTCGACCTGCTGGCAACCGGAGCCGATGTAAATGGCAACCCGGCTACCCGCGTATATATCAATACAGGCCTCGGATTTTCCGTATTGACCACCAACCTCCCCAACCTGAAAAACAGCCACGCTACCTGGGGAGATTATGACAACGATGGCGATCCCGATATTTTGCTCTGCGGAGAAAACGCCGGAGGCACCCTTCAGACCGGAATTTTCCGCAACGACAACAGCAATATTTTCCCGGAAGTAGTTACGCTCACCGGCATTCGTCAGGGGATGGCTGTCTGGGGCGATTACAACAATGACCGCCTGCCGGATGTGTTGCTGACCGGCCAGAACGGAGCCTTAAGCACCGACCGCGTAACAGAGCTCTGGCGCAATGACCCCTCAGGTACGTTTGTTCAGGTAGCAGACAACTTTCCCGACCTGAATGGAGGTGCGAGGGCTGCTTTTGGGGATTACGACAATGACAAAAAAATAGATGTACTTCTCTCTGGGATAGGTGCCAGCGGATATGTGTTTCGTCTGTTTAAAAACACAGATACCAACCCTATCCAGACTCCCGGCGCACCCCAGTCACTCCAGGCGCAGGTGCAGGGAGCTACCGTGAACCTCACCTGGCAGCGGCCTGCGGGATTCAGCAGTGCACTGGCCAAAGGCCTGACCTACAACCTCTACATCGGTACCACGCCACTGGATGACAACGTGCGTCCGGCAATGGCTAATACCAGCACAGGTGTCCGGCGGATTTCCGGTTTCGGAGCCATTGCAGATACTGCCTGGCGCGTATCGGGCCTGAGCAATGGTACCTATTACTGGGGCGTGCAGACCATAGACGCTGATTTTGAAGGTTCGGCTTTTGTGGCAGGCAGTTCCTTTGTGTATTCTTCGCCCGTATCAGCCGTTTCTTCCTTTGCAGATGAAACCTCCTCCGAGTTTTCGCCCGTCCCCTCAGGCGTGTACAATGCCTCAGTGTCCTGGGCAGATACGGACCGTGATGGCGACCTGGATTTTATCGCTTCGGGTCTGGTCTCAGATGCGCCGCTCGATGTCCGTACGAATATTTTCCAAAACAATGGAACAGGCAATTTTACAGACCTCATTTCAGCGAACAGCCTTCCCGAACTGCGTTTTACTGACCTTGTCTGGGGAGACCTCGACAATGACAATGATGCCGATCTGATCCTGACCGGACGCGATGCCCAGGGAAGTGCCAACCGGGTTACGAAAGTCTATATTAATAATGGTTCAGGTCAGTTTGTAGATAACTCGACTGCCTCCAACTCGCTGGTTCAGGTGGGTAATGGCAGCGTGGACCTGGCGGATTATGACAGAGATGGCGATCTGGATGTGCTGATTACGGGAAATGCCCAGGTAGGTGCTGTAGGCCGGGTATATAAGAATCAGTTGATCCCTTCGGGCAGCCTGACCTTTGTACTGGATGCCAGTCTGGAGGGCATTACGGACAGCGATGCTGCGTTTGGCGATTATAACCAGGATGGCTGGCCCGATATTGCGCTGGCAGGCCAGAACTCCTCAAATACGCCCGTGACAAAAATTTATCAGAACAATGCCGGGGTATTTACCGAAAACACAGGTGCCGGTTTGCTGGACCTCTACCAAAGCAGCATCGCCTGGGGAGACGTGAACAATGACGGATATCCCGATCTGGCAATCAATGGATTCTATAAATTTGGTGCGCAGGACATCCCTTCAACCAATGTCTATCGGGTAGAGCCGCAGTTGGGATTCAGCTTTCAGCAACTCCCTGCTTCTGAGCTGAGGCCCAGAGGAAACGGAAGCGTGAGCCTGGCGGATTACAACAACGACGGTTTCAGAGACCTGCTCGTTACAGGCGATTCTGCCGACAAATCCACGACCGACATTTACCTGAACAATGCCAATCCATCAGCCAGCAATTTCCTGCGCGATCTTCAGGCCTCTGCCACCCTCACAGATGTGGGGCAAGGGAGTTCCGCCGCGTTTGGTGATTATGACGGGGATAAAAAACCAGATATTCTGCTCACTGGCCGACAAAGCAGCGGCACCAACGTGCTGAAGCTTTTCCGCAACATCAATACCAGCACCAATCTCACGCCCGGACCTCCCATTAAGCTCCTGGCGCAACTCGATGGCTATAATGTTACCCTGAGCTGGGATCCGCCCGCCAACATTCCCGCCACCCAGGCAGATGGACTTACCTATGCGCTGTATGTGGGTGGCCCTGGTCTCACAGACTCGACCAACAAACAATCTCCGCTTTCCCGCCTTTCCAATGGATACCGCCGGGTCGTGGAGGCAGGTAAGGCCGGACAAAAAACACAGTTTACCCTCAGCGGACTCACCCCCGGCACCTATCGCTGGAGTGTGCAGGCCATAGACCAGGACTTCGAAGGCTCGGCTTTTGCCGCACAGCAGAGCTTCGAGTTCGAAAATCCCATTTTCCTCGATTCCACCGAAACCCTCTTCGAGTTCGCCAGCTACCTTTCGGGCCTGCGCGAATCTGCCGTAGCCTGGGGCGACTATACAGGAGATGGGCTGCTGGACATTGCCGTGTGTGGTCGCAGCAATGACCTTAACTATTTTACGGGTTTATATACCTATGATGCGAGCCAGAACCGCTTTGCCTATGACGCTTCCAACTCAGCAGCCCTCGCAGATGTGCGCAATGGCAGCGTGGCCTGGGGCGATTATGACAATGACGGCGACCTGGACCTGCTGCTGACAGGCGAATCTTCCGGAGGCCTGATCTCGCGTGTGTACAAAAGCACCAACGGCGTTTTCGGCTCCACGGGGGCCAACATCATTAACCTGGACATCACGGTTAAAAATGGCAAAGGCATCTGGGCCGACTACGACATCGACGGCTACCGCGATATTCTGCTTACGGGCGAAGATGTGGGCGGCAACCGCATTACCCGCATTTACCGCAACACCGTGCTTCCGGCCACAGCGCCTTTTGTAAATGCAGCAGTTGCAGGCCTCGATGCGCTGCGCTACTCCGCTGCGGACTTTGGCGACTATGACAAAGACGGCTATCCCGACCTCCTGCTGACAGGCGAATCGGCTTCGGGCGCTGTGAGCAAACTCTTCAGAAACAACACCAACGGCGGATTTACCCAGGTAAACATCGCCGGACTACCAGCTGTGCAAAAAGGCTCCGTTCAGTGGGGCGATTACAATGCAGACGGTCTGCTTGATTTTCTGATTGCAGGTGAAACCAGCAGTGGACGTGTGCTGCGCGTATATCGGAACGATGGTGCGGGCGTATTTACCAGTATCTCAAACTCCTTCACAGGCATCAGTCGGGGGGCTGCCCGCTGGGGAGACTACAACAGCGACGGCTACTTAGACATCGCTGCTGTGGGTCAGAACGGACCCAATGACGAAGATCGCGGATCATTTCTCTACCGCTATAACCCCCTCAGCTCCTCTTTTGAAGATGAATTTCTCGCCGCAGCTGCCTTCCGCCGGGTAAATGGCGGTGCGGATCTGGCCTGGGGCGACTACAACCGCGACAAAAAACTCGATCTGCTGATCGTGGGGCAGGAAAGCGATCCCGCTTCGGGTGCCTTCCGCCTCTGCCGGAACATAGACCTTTCACCCGTAAGCACCCCCGACGCTCCGACGGCACTGACCGTGGAGGTTTCGGGCTACGAGGTGCGCCTGCGCTGGACGGCTCCCGCCAACATACCCGCTGCTGTGCGCAAGGGTCTTTCCTACAACGTGTATATCGGCACAAGTGCGGGTGGCATACAGCGCCGCAGCCCCGAAGCGCTCCGATCGGCCCAGAACAATGGCCGCCGACAGGTCGTGTTTAAAGGCCAGGTCAGTGATACGACCGCATTCCGCATCAAAAACCTACCCGCAGGTACCTATTTCTGGGCTGTGCAGGCGATAGATGCCGATTTTGAAGGCTCTGTGTTCGCTACTGCCACCCAAAGCTTCAACTACGAGCCGCCTACCTTTCTCGATCATACAAGCACCGCCTTTGCCTCCCTGCCTTCGGGCCTGAGCGAAGGCGCACTGGCCTGGGCCGACTTTGACAATGATGGCGACCTCGATCTGGCTGCCGCCGGAGAATCTGCCACCGGGCCTGCTGCCCGTCTCTATCAGAATACCGCAGGTGTCTTTGCCGAAATAAGTGCCGGATGGATACCTCTTTCATTTGCCGATCTCGCCTGGGCAGATATAGACAATGACAATGACCCCGATCTGATCATCTGTGGCGAATCGGGGGGAGTTCCGGCTACGCACCTCTACCGCAACGACGGCGGCGCTTTTGTGCTGCTATCCACAAGCCTGCCCCAGGTCAGTCGCGGCAGCATTGACTGGGCGGATATAGACAAAGATGGCGACATGGACCTCCTCCTGACGGGAGATACCGGAGCCGGATTTATTTCAGAAGTATATAAGAACAATGGAGCGGGCGTATTTACAGCCCTGGGTGCGGGACTTACCCCGGTGAAAAACGGCGACGCAGCCTTTGCCGATATAAATAAAGACGGATTTGCCGACTTCGTACTCACAGGGGCTACCGCCACCGGGCGGATTATCCAGTTTTACCGCAACAACCGCAACGCCGGTTTCGTAGCCGTAAGCTCGACGATAGATGCCAACGACGTGGACGAAAGTTCCCTCGACTGGGCTGATATCAATGGGGATGGATTCCCCGATCTGCTGCTGAGTGGTCAGCTTACCAATTCAGGTTCATATATCAGTTCTGTTTATGTAAATGACGGTACAGGCGTACTCACCGCCCTGCCCCTGGGCTTTGCCTCAGGAAATGGCAGCGTGGCTTTTGCCGATTACAACAGCGATGGCCTTTCAGATCTGGTCATTTCAGGTCAGACCAGCGCCGCGCAGGAAACCCGGCTCTACCGCAATGTTTCCGGTACCAGTTTTGTGCGTCAGCAGATCGCGGAGTTACCCTTTACCGATGTAAGAGCCTCCTCGCTCGCCTGGGGCGATTTTGACGGAAATAAAAAAACAGACCTTGCCTTAATGGGTCTTTCCGCTTCCGGGCGCGTGCTGAAAATCTACAAAAACATCGAGCCAACGGCCAACACCACGCCGCTTGCGCCCTCAGCCCTCACAGCTACCCAGGTGTCTGATACCGTCGTCCTTTCCTGGACAGCGCCCTTAAACTCAGCCGGTTACAGCTACAACCTCTATGTGGGCAGCGCCCCCGGCCAGACACAAAAATCTACCCCACTGGCAGTGATCTCCAACGGGTACCAGAAAGTGGCGCGTGAAGGAAACAACGGCTTTATGCTGACCTACAAATTGCTGGGCCTCACTTCCGGCACCTATTTCTGGAGCGTGCAGGCTGTGGACGAAGATTTTGAAGGCTCCGCATTTGCCAGCGAACAATCCTTTACCTACACCAAACCCGCATTTACCAATACAAGCCCTGTTGTATTACCCGCAGGGATCAGCGGTTTCTCCGAAGGCAGCCTCCACTGGGCCGATTACGACAATGATGGCGACATAGACCTTTTTGTCAGCGGGGAAATCAACAACAACGATACCCGCAGCAGCATTTTCGAAAACGTGGGAGGCGTATTTACCCGCGATGCGCTGGCCTCTGCCGACCTCGACAGCCTGTACAACTCACAGGCCGACTGGGGCGACTACGACAACGACGGCGACCTGGATCTGGCACTTTGCGGTCACACACCCGCTGGCCTTCCGCGCACCTATCTGTATGTGAACAATGGTTCCGGGCGATTTACCAATGACCTCAGAGGTAATGTGCTCCCGGAGCTTACCGCCGGAACCCTGAAATGGGGCGACTACGACAATGATGGCGACCTCGATCTGTTTGTGTCGGGCCGCACCCAGGGCGCGCCCGGTGCGACGGCTTTCAGCGCCGTTTTCCGCAATAACAATATCTCTTTTGTCCGGGATACCGTGCTGAATATCACCGCTTTGGAAAATAGCTCAGCCGACTGGGGAGACTTTGACAAAGACGGCGACCTCGATCTGGCCGT
>RDXT01000395.1 GCA_004292985.1 Bacteroidota bacterium | reverse complement strand
AAATGCGAGTCCTGCGAACAGGAGGACAGTATTCAGCGCAAAGAGTCTCCAGAAGAAGAACCCCTTCAGCGGGAAGCCGTTCCGGAGGAGGAAATTCAGCGTGAAGCTGCACCCGAAGAAGAGGAGCCTATTCAGCAAGAGGCTGATTCTCATGGAGTTGATGTTCAGCCCAAACTCACCATCGGTGCGCCGGGCGACCCCTACGAGCGCGAAGCCGACGCTATGGCCGAGCGGGTAATGAATATGCCCGATACGAAGGCAAGTGATTCTGCATCAGATACTTCTGCCCAAAGCCCCAGCCTTCAGCGCTCCATTACTCCATTGGCGGCCTCCATTACGCCTTTGCAAAGGCAGGAGTCACCAGAAGAAGAGCCGGAAGTGCAGGCGCAGGCAGAAACCAGCGTTTTTCAGATGTCAGCTGCATCGGATCCGCCTGCGGATGAGGAAGAGCGGAATAGCATTCAGCGGAAGGGAGAAGGGCTGCCGCCTTTGCAAAATGATTTCGAACAACGCCTGAGTAGCCGCAGCGGTTCCGGCAACCCTCTGCCTGAAACCGCACAAACTTCAATGGAGCAAGGTTTTGGCGCAGATTTCAGCAATGTGCGCATTCACACAGATACTGAGGCCTCAGCAATGAGCCAACAAATTCACGCTCAGGCATTTACCCACCAGAATAATATTTACTTTGCTCCCGGGAAATTTGATACCTCCAGCACCGAAGGGAAACGACTGCTTGCCCACGAACTGACACATACCGTTCAGCAGGGTGCCTCCGCCGTGCAGCGTAAACCTGCCTCTCTTACGCCTGCTCCTCCCATGATCCAGGGATTAGGGGTAGTAGATCTGATTCCGGACTGGATCATAAATGATGCCCGCAATATTCCTGGCTATACGCTTCTTACGGTCATTATTGAGTATGATCCGCTCCTGGACCGCGATGTGCCCCGCACCCCTGTTAATTTGATAGAGGGTCTGATGGGACTCGTTCCTTTCGGCACGGCAATATTTGACAAACTACAGGAATACGGCATTATCCAGCGGGTCTTCGACTGGGTGGAGGGCAAGCTATCAGAGCTACACCTGACCACCCAGGATATTCTTAACCTTCTCAGCGATGCCTGGGATGAAACGAGTGCACCGTTTACAGATGCGATAGAGATAATTACCCGAAAATTCAGTGGCCTTTTCGGCAGTGTGAGGGCTTTTGCCTCCTCGTTGATTGATCAGATTATAGAATGGGTCAAAGAAGCACTGATAGATGTTGCCGAGCCTTTACTGGAAGAAAACCGGGCATGGTCGCTCATTAAGAAAATTATCCGCTTTGATCCGCTCCGGGGAGAGGCTGTGCAGGCTACGACAGTTGAAATCCTTGAGGATTTTTTGCTGCTGATCGGCAAGCAAACAGAGCTGGAGCGCATGCGTGCAGAAGGAACCCTTCAGCAAACTGCCGATTGGTTAGATACGCAAGTGGGCACCTTTATGTCGCTACTCGCCGAGCTTCGCGGGGTCATTACAGCGCTTTGGGATGCGATTCAGCCTTCCAATATAGGTCATATTCGTGAGAGCCTGACTGCACTAGCTGCACAAATTACGGGCTTTCTGCGGCGTGTCTGGGATTTTGCACTCACGGTTGCGGCGCAGGTGCTTCAGTTTATTAAGGATGTATTACTTGCTCTCTTACGTGAGCATGCCGGCAGTATCAGAGGGTATCGGCTCTTTACGGTTATCTTGGGTAAGGACCCCGTGACAGATCAGGTCGTAGAGCGCAATGCCCGAAATATCATCGCCGGGTTTATGGAACTGGTGGCTGGTCCCGAGCAATACCAGCAGATGGAAGAATCGGGTGCCATAGACCGTATGGCTGCCTGGGTAGATGGGTTGATCCAGCGATATGGAATCAGCCTTACCATGATCCGGGACCTTTTCCTCGGAATGTGGAATGCATTTACCATAGACGACCTTGTGCATCCTCTCGACGCCATCGAACGGGTTTTGCAGCAGTTCCGGGACCCTATTACCCGCTTGCTGGGTTTTGTGCGGGAGGTAATTCAGAAGTTGATCGAGGTGGTGCTGGAATTGATGAACTTCCCGACAGAGCTGATTTCACAGATCATCGCACGGGCGGCTGCGGCCTTTGAAGACATTCAGCGGGATCCGGTAGGCTTTCTGATGAACTTACTCCGGGCTGTCAAACAAGGCTTTAGCCAGTTTTTCGATAATATAGGCGGACACCTTGTAAACGGTCTTGTGGGCTGGCTTACCAGCGAACTTGCAGAAGCGGGTATCCAGCCGCCGCGCGACTTCAGTTTTCAGGGCGTGCTCACCTTCGTACTCGATGTACTGGGCATCAGCATGGAGCGCATCTGGCAAAAGCTGGCCGAGCATCCCCAGATTGGTCCTGAGCGTGTGGCCCGCGTACGGCAATTCCTCGAAACTGCCGGAGAAGCTGCTTCTGGTGTCTGGTCCTTTATCCAGGATGTCCAGCGCGAGGGCATCGGCGCCATCTGGCGGCATATCCAGGAGCAGCTTTCCAACCTCTGGGATACCGTGCTGGGCGCTATCCAAAACTGGATCACG
>RDXT01000554.1 GCA_004292985.1 Bacteroidota bacterium | reverse complement strand
CAGTTGCTTGAGGAGGCGCTGGAGCGTGCGCATGAGATTCTGCACCGGGGCACGACCACGGTCGAGATCAAAAGTGGCTATGGCCTGAGCCTTGAAGGTGAGCTGCGTCTGCTGCGGGTTGCCCGGCAAATCGGGACCCTTACGCCGCTGAATGTGCGGACGACCTTTCTCGGTGCCCATGCGATTCCGGCGGAGTATAAAACCCGGCGGCAGGCCTACATTGACCTGATCTGCGAAGAAATGCTTCCGGCAGTAGCGGCAGAAGGTCTCGCCAATTATATAGATGTATTTTGCGACCGGGGCTATTTTACGCCAGAAGAGACTGAATATATTTTACAGAAAGGGCTTGAGTATCAGCTCCCTGCCAAAATTCACGCCAACGAACTGGGATTTACAGGCGGGGTGCAGGCGGGGGTGAAGATGGGCGCTTTGTCGGTGGACCATCTCGAACACAGCGGCCCTGAGGAGATTGCGGCCCTGCTGGGCAGTGAAACGATCCCGACGCTGCTGCCCAGCGTGTCTTTTTTTCTGGGTCTGCCCTATGCGCCTGCCCGCGACATGATCGCGGCGGGCCTGCCTGTGGCCCTGGCTACGGACTACAATCCCGGCTCTTCGCCTGGCGGCAGTATGCCTTTTGTGATGTCGCTGGCCTGCCTGCAAATGAAACTGCTGCCCGAAGAGGCGCTCAGCGCCTGCACCCTCAATGCGGCCCGCGCGATGCGGCTCAGCCACGAAGTGGGGTCTGTCGAAGTGGGCAAGCGGGCAGACCTGCTGATTACCCGGCCGATGGAGCATCTGGCGGCGATTCCGTATAGCTACGCTTCGCAGGTAATTGACCGCGTGATTGCGGGCGGTGTGCTTATTTCAAGGCCCTGAGCGCCATATCTATCAGAAAATCAGTCAGTTGCTCCTCATCGTCTTTCTTGATTTCGGTAAGGCGGGGCAGGTGTGAAGCAAAAAAAGACTGGTTGTGAGAAGCCTCGATCAGGGTGGAGGTTAATGCGGTCGGATAGGCATAGGCGGGATTGATTTCCCGTGCAATGTCAGCGATGAGTTTGCACAGCCGTTTGTAGCTGAGAAAATAGCCGTCTTTATTGTCCTGTTCTACTTCTTTGCTGAGATAGGCTTTGGAGGACTCGGCCACGACAATACGCTGCAGGGCTTCTTTGTTGATATGCACATGGTTGACACTGAGGCGGTGGGGCTGCGAAATGATCCGCAGGGCGATTTTGAGTCGTTCTACCGGGTCTTCGATATGGTAGCAGGCATAGCCCAGTTGGTATTCCAGCCAGTTCCAGTACCAGGAGACCAGATAGATGAGCAGTTTGTGCTTGCTTTCAAAGTAGCGATAGACTGAGGCCTCAGTGGATCTGATATGGGTCGCCAGTTTTTTAAAGGTAAACTGTTCGAAGCCCATCTGGTCTATGAGTATAATACTCTCTTCCACGATTTTCCGGCCCAGCTCGGAGGTATCGGGGTCTTTGATATACACGCGCTCGTTGATACGGATCTGAATCACGGCTGCTAATAATTTTGAGTGCAGAAAATAGTGATACTACTGCTATGTTAAGCAGATTTGCTATGATCGCCAAATCCTTCATATAAAAACCCTCTGCACGACAAGGTACAGAGGGTCTGTGGGGTGAGTCAAGGGGGTGATTACTGAGGGGTAGTGCGTTTGCGGACATTAACCGCTACTTCCTGACCTCTTTCGTTTTTGGCGATATTAAACTCGACAGGATCGCCCTCCTGAAGTTCGTTGAAGTCTCCTTCTACGTTTGTCCAATGAAAATACAGGTTGTTGGGAGGCATAGACACAAAGCCATAGCCATTTTTCATTGTATAAACTGTGCTGATCTGGATATCGCCTACGTCGTAGATACGGCGGGGCTGTGCAGGTGCAGCTGACTGGAAGCGGCGTTCTTTGGAAATAAACAGGTTATTGACGAGGGCATCATTTTTCTTGATTTTATTATCAATGACCTCGTGCATCGAAATCGGGTAGGTGGCTTCTCTGAGCAGTTCGAGGGAGGTCACGGTTTTGCGGAGCTTGCTTGTGCGCTCATCTACATACTCAAAATCCCAGCCCAGCACCAGCACGCGGATACCGAGGGTATTGAGTTTGCGGATCAGGGGCACATAGTCGCCGTCGCAGGCGATCAGGGCAATGACCTGAAACTGCTTGTACATAGCCAGTTCGAAGCACTCCAGGGCGAGCCATACATCTATGCCTTTTTCTTCGATGCGGTTTTCGCGGATTTTGATGGGCAGATAGTGGGTAACCACACCTTCGTTCATCAGGATGTCGTCGAAGATGCGCTCAGCGAGCAGGCGGTTTTGCTCGTTGGCATCAAAAGAACTGATCCGGCCGCGAAAGTAATGTGCGTCAACAATGTGGCAATACTTGGGATCTACATCCTCTTCCTCCGCTACGCTTTCCACGATAAATTCGTGCAGGCCTGATATGCTCAGCCGCGCCTGACGTTCGTGTTCATAATAATAATAATTGCTTACGTGTGCGAAGTAGTTGCCGTCGTAGAAGACACCGATTTTGATGAGTTTACTCTCAGGTACTGTACTCATTTGATATATGAATTGTTTTTACTTACTAACATTTTCACTATTGGTTTTCAGGATGCTCTGCGTATAGGGTTTTCAGGCTATGTATTTGATTGGGGGCGTATCTGTCTTTTCGGGTAATGCGATGTTTCAATGACAATCAAATGCAACGATCATCGTATTGAAATGCGAAGTTAGAAAAAAATCTGAATGCGCAATCTTGTGACCACGCTTTTTTTCAGATCGGTCGTTCAATCTAATTCCTCCTTAAAGTAGAGCTTATAGAAAAACATACCCCGCTGCTCATCATAGCCGCGCTCCATAAACTCACCGGCTTCTTCTGCGTTTTTGGGGTCGAGCCTGATCTCTATCGCTGAATCGAGGCGGATATTGCTCTTAAACTGCCGCCGCATATGCCGCACAGCTCCTTTTGAAATGGCAAATCCCTCTTCGGCCGGGGGCAGGTTAAAGTTGGTCTCATAGGTCTTGCGAAACTCGTCAAACTCCTCGCGGTACTCCTCCGTAGGGAACAGCGTGTCTTTGAAGTCGTCGAGTTCGAAGGCCTTCTTTTTGCCAAAGTAATTGATAGACTTGTTCAGAAACACCAACTGGTCCTTGCGCTCCTGCTCGCGCGAGAATACCTCTTCACAAAAGTCGCGGGTCAGTTGCAAAAAGGTCTCTGTCTGGTAGCTGTTGTCCTGGATCCGCTCCACATGGAGGAAATCGTCGCGCCAGTAGCGGGCATCTTCGCTGCCTTTGTCCACCATCAGCAGAGAAAATCCTTCGTCGGCAAAGGTATTGAAGATCAGTACGCCTTTGTCTAATTTACGCACATTGATCCCCAGCTCGGCACTCATTTGCACACCGTCATCATCGCTTTTCACTTTGAGGAAGGTCTCTTTATGTTCAGATTTGAAGATGCCGATGGCTTCCAGGTCCATGCCTTCGATCTGGCACTCGCGGAAGTGGGCAATATACAATTCTCCGCTGCTGATATGGGGGTGCACAGACACGGCATAGAGGTGGTGCAGCATGTGAATGGACTGCTCCAGAAATGCCTCGCGGTCGTTGTCGAAGATGTTGCGGCAGAAAGTATTGATCTCATTCAGGCTGAGGTCGGTTTCGTGGGCAAACTTATAGAACTCATCGCTTTTGAAGGGCGAGAGAAAAAAGTCCTGAAGGATAATGGAGAGGCTTTCGTCGAGGGGAAAAAGCTCTTTGGCGGCAACAACACCTTCGTTGCGCAGCTTATTGCCGACCTTGTGAATGGCGAGTGTGGTCAGGCGTGCCGGATTGAGATCTATTTGCATCAGATATGGGCTTCTGAAGGCAAATATAAGAAGCAGAGGGCCACAGATGCACACATTTTTTTCTGTGTAGATCTGTGGCCTTGTTTGCCTTTTCGTAGCCGCGTATCACATACGCAATTACGTTATTCTCTGCCTTGTCCGCCGGAGCCTGGGGCAGGATTCTGGGCAGCCTGCTGCTGCTTCATAGGATTAGGCGCTCCGCCTTCGCGCTGCTTGTAAAGCTGAAAACGGCTGGGCTGCACCCGTGGAGGCCAGTAGTTATTTTCGGTGTCAATGTCTGAGGTTTCAAGGAATGGGTCCAGCGTAACCGAAATCACCTGCTTGAGGGTCGGGAATACCTTGGTGACGGTCTGGCTGTTGGTGCGCCAGATTTCGGCAGGGATTCGGATCACCTCCTTGCTGCTGTCGGCATAGAGAAACTCCAGAATTACCGGCATCGGCAGGCCGCCTACATTTTTGAAGGTCAGCTCATAGTAGTTGTCGGTCGTTTCGAGGAGCTTTTTCTCTTCGGGAGTCAGGCGGGCCAGGAAGGCCTCATACTGCTTCTGGTCTGCCGGAGTTACCGCAAAGGGGTTGTAGCTGTTGTAAAAGTCATTCATCCTCGGATCAGCTTCATTGACCGTCTGCGGAATCAGACTCGCATTGCGGATTTCGCTGATGTTTTTGGGTGCGGCATCGGCTTTTTGCTGGGCAATACTTTTTTCCAGCGAAGGGTTGGAGGTGTTGATCTGATACCATTTTACCTCTTCCAGGGCAATATCTACCGGATCGGTTCCATAAAACCAGCCCCTCCAGAACCAGTCGAGGTCCACTGCGGAGGCATCTTCCATGGTGCGGAAAAGGTCGGCAGGCGAAGGCTGCTTAAACATCCAGCGCTGGGAGTATTGTTTAAAGGCAAAGTCAAACAGCTCGCGTCCCATGATGGTCTCCCGCAGGATATTGAGGCCTGTGGCAGGTTTTCCGTAAGCATTGGCACCAAACTGGGTCACCGACTCGGAGTTGGTCATGATGGGTTCCAGGTCTTCCTGGTCGCTTTTCATATAGTCCACGATCAGGTTGGCGGGTCCCCGGCGGGAAGGGTAGTCGCGCTCCCACTCCTGCTCGGTCAGGTACTGGAGGAAGGTGTTGAGGCCCTCGTCCATCCAGCTCCACTGGCGCTCGTCGCTGTTCACGATCATCGGGAAAAAGTTGTGACCCACTTCGTGGATAATTACCCCGATCATTCCGTATTTGGTTGCAGATGAATAGGTTCCGTCAGGATCAGGACGTCCGCCGTTGAAGCAGATCATCGGATATTCCATGCCGATGCGGTCGGTGTGTACCGAGATGGCGATCGGGTAGGGGTAGTCGAAGGTATAGCGGGAATATACTTTTAAGGTATGGGCCACCACGCGGGTAGAGTATTTTTCCCAGAGCGGATTACCTTCTTTGGGGTAATAAGACATAGCCATCACGGTGCGGTCGCCAAATTTTACGGCCATGGCATCCCAGATAAACTTGCGGGAGGAGGCAAAGGCAAAATCGCGCACATTTTCGGCATGGAAGGTCCATGTTTTGCTGTCCTGGGCATGGCCTTTTTCAGCGGCTTCGGCCTCGGCCTGGGTCACGATCATCACCGGATCGGTGAGAGAGGTCTGTGCCTGCGCCCAGCGGCGGCGCTGCTCGGCAGTGAGGACCTTTTCAGGGCTTTGCAGCACGCCGGTTGCCCCTACTACGTGGTCCGAAGGCACTGTCAGGCGCACTTTGTAGTTGCCGAAGGGGAGGGTAAACTCGCCCCGGCCCAGAAACTGCTTGTTTTGCCAGCCATAGACCTCGTTGTACACGCACATGCGGGGGAAAAACTGCGCAATGGTGTAGAGGTAGTTTTTGTCGGCAGCAAAATACTCCAGACCTGAGCGGCCCCCGACTTTCATGCGGTCGTTGATGTTGTGCCACCACTTGACTTTAAACACCACAGACTTGCCGGGTAAAAGGGTTGTGGGCAAATCTACCCGCATCATGGTTTTGTTGATGGTATAAGGCAGGGCCTTTCCGGCAGCATCCTGCACAAATTCGATCTTAAATCCCCCTTCAAAGGTCTGGTAATATCCCTGCAACTCTCTGAAATTCACCCCATTGGTGCTTTCGGAGATGCTGCTGCCACTGATTTTATAGGTGTCCGACTCTTTGTCAAACAGGTTCTGGTCCAGTTGCAGCCAGAGGTAGGTCAGCGCATCGGGAGAGGCATTGAAGTAGGTGATGGTTTCGGTACCATAAAGGCGCTGGTTTTCATCATCTAAGCGGATATCCATATCGTAGTCGGCGCGGTTCTGCCAATATTGGTGGCCCGGAGCGCCGGCAGCGTTTCGGTAGGCATTGGGGGTGGGGAGGATTTCTTCCAGTTGGCGGAATTTATCCTCCTTTTTTTTCTGCTCAGGTGTCTGCGCCATCAGGGCAAACGGAAGCAGAATAAGTGTAAATATGAGAGCTTTTGGTCGGAACATAGGTTAAGCGGATTACAGGATCATTCTGCAAGATACACTCCTGCAACGATCTGTAAAATGTGCTTGCCGTTTTTCCCCGGTATTTTGCAGGCAGATTGGGGCTGACACGCTTTTAGGATATAAGATTTATAAATATTTTTCGTTCATTTGAAAGCATTAATTATTCAACCCCATAAATCCCATTTCATGAAACGTCTATCTACCCTTCTGTCATTTTCTCTGCTGATTTTTGTGGCGCTTACCCTTGTTTCCTGCGATCCTGCTGTACGTATTGCGAAGAAACTCGAAGGTAACTGGGACGTTACTTCGTACACTGAAGATGGTGTCGAGTTTATGACAGTTGACATTAACACCTTCAAGATCGAGTTTGAAGAGTATGCCGATGACGAAGGCGATTTTAGCTGGACCCTGATTGATACGGGCGGAGCTTCGATTATCCTCGATGGTACCTATGAGATGAAAAAAGACGGTGATGAAATGGACATTACCTTCAAAAGCGGCGCTCTGAATGGTACCTCATCTACCCTGGATGTGGATCTGAATGAAGATGAACTTGGACTTTCCGGAAACATCAATGGCTTCCTCATAAAAATTGAGGCAGACAGAGACTAAGGTCCCTGCCGGAGAAAGATAAGCGCCGCTTCTTTCCGGAGGCGGCGCTTTTTTATGCGCTTTGAGCTATATTCGCGTTATATCCATATGCGTATGTCCAAATGGTTTATATATCTCCTGGTGGCGGGGGCGCTCTTTTTTCAGGGCTTCCGGCATCCTTTTTACATGAGCGTAACGGAGATTTTTCAGAATCCCAAGAGCCAGAGCCTCGAAATCAGCCTGAAGGTTTTCAGCGACGACCTCGAAAGAGTGATCGGCGTTCCCTGCGAATCTCCCGAAGCTGATGCCCGCATTATGTCCTATCTGCAAAATAATTTCAAACTCGATACCGACGGCAGCCCGCATACGCTTCGCTGGGTAGGCAAAGAAAGCCAGCCGGATGCTACCTGGATTTACCTCGAAGTGACTCCCGCCAGCCCGGTACGATCGCTAACGATTGAGAACCGCATCCTGACAGAGATTCACGAAGCACAGCGCAACATTGTGCATGTGAAAGCAAACGGACAAACCAAAAGCCTTCTCCTCCAGCGCGGACATGAGCGCGAAGGTGTCACCTGGTAAGCGCTTAATCATATGCTTCTTTCTACCGCAGCCCAGATTCGTGAGGCCGACCGTATCCAGATCGAGGAAAAGCAGGTGCCCGGCATCCTCCTGATGGAGCAGGCCGGAAGAATGGCGGCCCTCAAAATCAACGAGTTATACCCCTCTCACATGAGTTTTCTGGTCCTTGCAGGGCCGGGAAACAATGGCGGCGACGGATTGGTGATTGCCCGATACCTCCATCTGGCAGGTAAAGAAGTGCAGGTGCTGCTTTCTCACGAACCGGAGCGCTATAAGGGTGATGCACTCATCAACCACCGGATTCTGTCGGAGCTTCCTGTGCCGCTGCTGCTCTACACCGAAGATGACCTCGATGAGGTGCTGGCCTCCTTTGACCAGACGCCCCTGCTCATAGATGCCCTGCTGGGCACAGGGATCCGCGATCCGCTGCGGGGAACCGTCGCAGAAATCATCGGGCGCCTGGCCACGCGCCCCAACCCGGTGATCGCCATAGACCTGCCCAGCGGCCTCGATGCAGATACCGGAGAGCAGATCAATCCGGTGCTGGTGGCAGTGCATACCCTCACGTTTCAGCTCCCCAAAATCTGCCACTATGTAACACCCGCAGCCAATACCTGCGGCCAGGTGCATGTGCTGGACATTGGGATCTGGCCCGAAGTGATCGATCAGTTGAACATTCGCAGGAGCCTGATTACCCATGCGTTTCTCCGCAAGCACTATCGTCCGCGAAACAAAGACGCACATAAAGGCAGCTACGGACATGTGCTGATGGTGGGTGGCAGCCGGTTTATGCCCGGTGCGGTGGCACTTGCGACCTACGCTGCTTCCTGCGCGGGTGCAGGACTTGTTACGGCATTTACCCCTGAAGTGTGCCGCCAGTCTGTCAGCAGCCTCTGCCCGGAGGCTATGTGCATCTTTACCGAAGGTCCGCACCTGGGACCCAGAGACCTGGCAGCCTTTGACGCGGCCCTGAAAGGCAAAAGCGTTGTCGCTCTGGGGCCTGGCATAGGCACGCACCCCGATACGCTGGCTTTTCTGACCCAGGCGCTGCCCATGATCCAGGTTCCCCTGGTCCTCGATGCCGATGGTCTCAATCTGCTGGCCAGTCACCCCGAACTTTGGCTTTCGCTGCCGGATCCGGTGATTCTCACCCCGCATCCCGGCGAAATGGCAAGGCTCACAGGCCGTAATAACATAAATGAGCGCCGCCTCGAAGCTGCGGAGCGCCTCGCCCAGGACCGGAACGTGATTCTGGTGCTCAAAGGAGCGGGTACCCTTGTCGCGCTTCCTGACGGTCGTACCTATGTCAATACCACGGGCAATCCCGGCATGGCCTCCGGCGGCTCCGGCGATGTGCTCACAGGCATTCTTGCGGCTTGTCTGGCTCAGGGTTATCCGGCTGAGGTGGCAGCGCCTCTGGGGGTTTTTCTCCACGGAAAAGCCGGAGACCTCGCAGCGCAGCAGGTGGGCATGGAGGGCGTTACCGCGCGGCGGATTGCAGAAGGGGTGAGGTGGTAGGGATTATTTAGCCAAAAGTAGGTTTTCGATATACACCCGGCTTTTCATGTTCTTAATTGCCTTTTCGCGGATCAATGCCTCGCTTTTGGTCTCGAATACCTCTGTATAAACGAGTTTCCAGGGCATTTTCTTTCGGGTATATCTCCCTCTGCCTGCGTTGTGGGAGGCCAGCCGCTGCTCTACGCCTTGCGTGCTGCCGACGTAGTAGCTTTGGTCGAGTTCGGATTGGAGGATGTAGAGGTAGTGCATGGGGGGTAAATGAAAAGGGGAAAATTGACTGGACGGGACTCGAACCCGCAGACACGT
>RDXT01000553.1 GCA_004292985.1 Bacteroidota bacterium | reverse complement strand
GGCCTGCAATCGCGCCAGGAAGCGGAGGCATTTATGCAGTCCCGGATCAGCGAGCCTGCGGTGCGGCAATTTCTGCTCAAAGGGCTCGCCCGTGACAGCGCCCAGGGTTTTTACTGGCGTTTTAACCTCGACACCATCACCCGGAACTACGACAACGTGCTGGCCAATGTGCGTATCTATCACCCGCTCGATGTTCCGGCCCTGTTTATCGCCGGGGGAAATTCGGACTACATCCTCCCCGAAGACCGGGATATGATCCTCGATTTGTTTCCCAATGCCTCCTTTGAAGTAATCCCCAATGCAGGTCACTGGGTGCAGGCAGAGGCGCCTGAGGCATTTTTATCACTTGCTTTGGCCTTCCTGCTGAAGCAGGCCTGAAGAATGGAGATATTTTTCGTAATTTTGCGCATATTTATTACCTGACGTTTCATGAGAATCGTAGTTCCCTTTTGCATATTCCTTCTCCTTTTCGCGGCATCTTGTACCAGCAGCGAAACCCAGGAAAAAACAGGCGCAGATACCCTCGCCGCTGACACCCTTGTGATTACAGGACCTGACCTGAGTGTAAAGGCTGCGCCTACCGTACTGCCTGAGCTTGTCGGAAAGTGGCAGCTTGTGGAAATCCAAAGCGGGGAAAGCACCCCGATGGGCATGGATCTGACCGGAAATTCTGCATGGGAATTTACTGCCGATGGGAATCTGATCATCAGCGCACCGGACCTCGGCTCCCAGAGCTATCCGTTTACCTACGAAAACGGCGTTATCCGCTCCGAAGGCACCCCCGACGATCAACTGGTGACTGAGCTTACCCCTAACCGGCTGGTGCTCTCCTACACCATCGACAACACAGAAATCCGCAACGTATTCAAGCGGCAGCCTTAAAAAGCACCATAAAAAGTACCATCTGCGGGCTATTTATTACATCCTGCGGAATGTTGATGTCCGTTTGCAGGCCCTTTTGTTTTTATTGACGAAGGGGTCTTGCGTAGTTTTGGAATGAAATTTGACCTTTTGCACGGTAGTCCCCGGCAACAACACCATTTATGTCAAATCCAGGTCGTTTCTTCCTCGCTTTCCTCCTTCTGCTTTCCGGTGTATGTTCTCTGAATGCGCAAAGTTCCACATCCCCCTGGGGAGTCGGGCTTGGGGCCAATATGCTTGTCTATAAGGCCCATCCCGGCAAACTGAGCGTCGTTTCGCCCTACCGGCCCGGCGTCTCCCTTATGCTGGGACATCGCCTGGGAGCAGCCCGGTCGGCATTTGATTTCCGGACCCAGCTTTCTCTCTCCCACAATGTGGCCTTCCCGAACTGGGAATCGCCCGGAGGCAGCAGCAGCTACATGGTGGACATGAGCTACCAGATTGTCTTCCGGGTGGGCGATGTTTTTTTCAATGAGAATTTTTTCGTTAAGCCCTATCTCTTTTCGGGTGCAGGCGGGAGTTTTGTCCCGGGTCACCCCGACGCCTACGTGCCGCTGGGCGGCGGTCTGCGCTTCCGGATCAACAACCGCATGGGGATTCAAGTAGAGACTGTGCGCAAACTGTCTATGAACCAGGACTATCAGCACCTGGCACATGCCATTGCGTTTGTATATAACATCGGCGGCGACAACAAAAGCCAGGCCCTCCCGGAAGACGCCAGCGAAGAGGATGCGCTGGTCCTGCTGCCCAATGACCGTGACGGAGACCTGATCGTGGATGCAGATGACCGCTGCCCCGACGAGCCGGGACTGGTAACCTTTATGGGATGTCCGCAGGGACCTGAGCAAAGTCCTGAGAAAACCCCTGAGCAAAAAACTGAGCCGGAACCCACGCCTGAAGAGACTGATGCGGAGGACACTGTGCCTGCCGACATAGTTGCAGATACGGAGACGGAAACCGAAGCGGTGCTTATAGAAGACACCCCTTCTGTTGATGTAATTCCGGCTGCTGAAGAAAATACCCAATCCGAAACCGCAGAAGAGCCGCAGCCCCCTACTCCATTGATTACGGACATTGCCGCAGAGCCGGAACCAGAACCAGAATTGGTACCCACGCCCGTTGTACCCCCTACTGCCAAGCCAGCCGAAGCGCCTCCTGTGGTAGTGATCCAGGACCAAGCCACGGAAGAAGCGGAACCAGCAAAAGAAAATGCGCTTCCCTGCGTAGGAACAGCCCCGACCGTAGCCTTATCGCCTGTGTATTTTGACTATGGAGATGCCGAATTAAGCGAAGAAGCCAAGGCGCAGCTCACCCAGATTGCAGCCCTTATGAAAGACTGCGGACAGGTGCGGCTCGTATTGGAAGGGCATACCGATGACCTCGGAAGCGAGAATGAAAACCTGGTTCTCTCTATCCGGCGGGCCTTTAATGTAAAATATTATCTGGTGTACCAGCACAACGTAAGCCAGAGCCGGATCACCTCCCGCGGCATGGGCGAAAAATCAGCGCAAAACAGCAATCCTGCCGCGAAAGATCGGGCACAAAATCGTCGTGTGGATTTCCAGCTTGCCTTCTGAAAAAAATAAACAGGGCTTTCCTACGTTGTAAGATTCGGGAGTCTGGCTTTATCCAATCTCCTGAATATCAACAAATGAAGCCCTGAACTTTCGCTTTTCGTTCCGTTTGTGCGGGGCTTCAGGCATTTGAGCATGGAAAAGCATCCATTTACCTCGGCTTCCGGGTCCATGTTAAGAAAGTTGAATAACTTGTCTAAAATTCGGTGGATAAGTGGCCGAATCTTTGTTATGATTCCCTTTAACAAACCTTGTCAAATGCCATTTCGGATTGCTTTTCCCCTCCTTGTCTCTTTGCTCTTTCTGTATCCTTCCCGCACGTTCTCGCAGACCTACGAAACGAACATGATGGCTGGCCTCTCGGCTACCTTCTTGGACTATCAGGGCCTGATGAGCGGTAACCTCGCGCAGATCCGGTCTTTTGATCCCGGTATCTCCGTAGGTGCTCACATGTACATCAACCCCCTCCTTAACTTTTCGCTCAACTCCGCATTTATTCCTGAGACTGCCTATCCGATGACGGAAAGCCAGACCCTCAACACCTCACTCATAGATGTAAATGCACTGATCCGCCTGAAGTCAAACGGGACTTTTCTGCGGGAAGATGCACTCTTCGCTCCGTATCTGGTCGGCGGCTTCGGCATGAACACCGCCAGCAACAATATCCGCCTGTATGTGCCCGCAGGCCTGGGCCTGAGCATTCAGGTGAGCCGCAACCTCAGCCTCCAGTTCGAGTCTCTGTATAAGCAGCGTCTGGGCGCCGGAAAATACCAGCACATTTCACACTCTGCAGGTTTTGCCTTCGCGCTCTCCCAGCGCAAGCCCCGCAAGCCGGAGGTTAAGCCTGAAACCCAAAAAGACACCAAACCAGCAGTAGCTTCCAACAGTGATCGCGACGCGGATGGCGTGATTGACCGCGACGACATTTGCCCTGACGAAAAAGGACTGGCACTGTATCTGGGCTGCCCCGAAGATGCAAATGCAAAGAAGACAACGTCTCCTGCCGTAGCAACAACACCTCCTACTGTCAAACCAGGTGAAGAGGGAAAACAGGGGGCGAGTGGCCCGGCAATAACGAATGTAGAAGAGATCCCGATTCATCCGGAAAACACTACCCGTCCTGAGTCTTCTCAGTCCACTGAAAATTCGAAAATTCGCCCTATTTCTGAAGCTGACCTGGCCTACCTGAACAAGGCAATGGAAAACATCCTCTTTGAAGCCGGCAGCGATCAGCTTACCTCTGGCAGCCTTCCGATTCTGGACAAAGTAGCCGAAATCCTGGATCGGAACCCACAATATAGCCTCCAGGTGCTGGGCCACACCGACAATACAGGCCCTCACAAAGACAATGTGGTGCTTTCGATCCGCCGGGCCTTCCGGGTAAAATACTACCTGGTATATGAAAAAGGAGTCCGCCTGTCCCGCATTACTTCAGATGGATACAGCTCTGCCGTACCCGTCTCCGATAATGCTACAGATGAAGGCCGCCGCCTCAACCGCCGGGTCGAGCTGCGCCTTTCTCCCACCGATGGCAGCCAGATGCCACCTGCTTTACGAGGTAACTAAGTACACTGAGAGATATGCACAAAAGGCCCTTCTGACGAAGGGCTTTTTGCTTTGCTAACTTTTCCCCATATTGCGGAGCGAAGCCCTTCTGCCCCCCTCCAACCGAAAGGTGTTTTTGACGTATAATCCGGGCACGCACACGTAATTTACATCCTATGGATATCAAGACCCTGAGCGAGCAATACGCTGCGTACAGTCAGCGGGAACGTCTGGAGGCCGTTTTTCGCGATTTTGAGCGGGTGCTGATCACCTCTTCCTTCGGCACGACCTCGGCCATTCTGCTCCATATGCTGGCTAAAATCAAACCTGAACATCCGGTCTATTTCATTGACACGGGGTATCTGTTCCGGGGTACGCATATGTACAAAGACCAGCTTGCCCGCATGTGGAATCTGAATGTGGTCTCTATTCACCCCAAGCGAAATGAGCACGACTTTACGCGGGTGGACTATACGTGGATGTATGAGCCTGATTCCTGCTGCTTCGTTAATAAAGTGATGCCGCTCGATAAGCTGAAAGCGGAGCATGATGTCTGGATTTCGGGCATGACCGGGGGCACAACGGATCACCGCAAGTCCCTCAATGTTTTTAAGGCAAGTAATGACATCCTGCGCTTCCAGCCGCTTATAGATATGAGTCCCGAAGAGGCCAACTGGTACCGCGTCATTCATGAGCTGCCTGAGCATCCGCTGGAGGCTGCCGGATATGGCTCTGTGGGCTGCGTACAGTGTACACAAAAAGGCGAAGGAAGAGCCGGGCGCTGGGTTGGGTTTAACAAAACCGAATGCGGCCTGCACACCTACTCAGGCTGAGCACTGCCGGGCTGCTGGCGCTTGTGATAAGAGGCAATATCTATCGCAGCATTCAGCTCGAAGCCGATCAGCAATACCATCGAGATGTAATAAAACCAGACCATCAGGAGGATAATGGCGCCAAGGCTTCCATATATCTGGTTAAACTGTCCGAATTGGGCAAAATAAACCCGCAGGCCATAAATCGCAAGGATAGTCAGCAGGGTAGCGATTACCGCGCCTGGTGAAAACATCTTCCAGCGCTGGTCGGTCGCGGGTGCCAGATGGTAAATGGTCGTAATGACCAGAAATAAGGTAGATACATAGATCAATACCAGCAGCGATCTGGACAGAATCATCCGGACACTGTATCCCATCAGCCCTGCATCAGCCAGCAGGCCCGAAAATCCTTCGAAAGCCAGCTGGATCACCACTGCGGCGAGTACGATTCCGGAAATCGCCATAAAAAGGGTCAGTGCCAGCCGGTACATTTCCAGCCAGTTGCGCTTTTTAAACACCTCTTCGTTTTTGGTAAATGCCTTCATGGTCGCAATAATGCCCCGTAAGGCCCCCCAGAGTGCCAATAAGGTACTGAGGATCAGCAGCCACACGTTGGTGGGACGCTCAAACTGCTTCTGGACGATGGTTTCGACAAAAAGCAGGCCTTCGGGTGGCACCACTTCCTGGATAAAACCAATCACATTTTCTTTCAGATGGGGGATCGGAACACGCGGCAGCACAATCAGCATAAGCAGCAGCGTGGGGAACAGCGAGAAAAAAAACTGGTAGGACATGGCCGAGGCCATGAGGGTGAACTTGCTGTCGGTGAGGCCCAGGTAAAAAAAGCGCAGCACTTCGTAGAGATTCATGCCTTTGAATCCCGGCAGGGAAATGCGCTGCAGGAGCCGTATCTGCTTAAGCCAAAGTCTGTGTATCAGCCATTTGCGTCTCATGAGGGTTTCCAGTGCAACTGTACAGCTTCCAGAATAAAGTCGGGTGCGCGTACGGGCATCATGCGGGCGATATTCACAAATGCGAGTTTTACGAGGCCAGTTACCAGCAATTCGCCGGATTCATTGTACACCTCATACTCCGTCATGAAGCTGCTTCTGGGGATTTCCCGCACAATTGTCCGGATGGTGAGCAAGTCGTCGTAGCGTGCCGCTTTTTTGTAATGCACTTCCAGGTCGGCGACCGGCATCATAATCCCCTTTGTCTCCACGACCCGGTAAGGGATACCCAGGCTCCGGATCAGCTCTGTGCGTCCTACTTCGAAGTATTCGGCATACTTACCATAATAGACATAGCCCATCTGGTCCGTTTCTCCATAGCGAACCCGCACCTGCGTATCGAAGATAATCATACTTATTGTACCTGAAAATCGGGGTCTATTTCCACACGCCAGTTGAGCATGCCCCCGGCGAGGTTGCGGGGATTGGAGAAACCATTGTTTTTCAGAAACTCCGTGGCGCGGCCGCTTCTGTTGCCGGAGCGGCAGATCAGGATCACCTCTTTGTCTTTGAGGTCTTCGAGTTCGGCCAGCTTCTGGGGAATCAGTCCCAGGGAAATTTTCTGAACGCCTGGCAGGTGCTGCATATCCCATTCGTGAGGCTCACGCACGTCTATCATATTCAGGCTTTCCCCTGCATCGAGACGCGCTTTGAGGTCTTTTGCTGTAATGTCGCTCATAAATTAGTTGATTATACGTTAAACCGGAAGTGCATCACATCCCCGTCGGCCACCACATATTCTTTTCCTTCTACTCGCATACGTCCCGCTTCTTTGATAGCTGCTTCAGACTTATATTCCACAAAATCGAGGTAGCCTATTACTTCTGCGCGGATAAATCCTTTTTCGAAATCGGAGTGAATCACCCCCGCAGCCTGGGGCGCCTTTGTGCCACGGGTAATGGTCCAGGCGCGTACCTCTTTTTCTCCTGCGGTAAAATAGGTATAAAGATCGAGCAGATAGTACGCTTCGCGGATCAGGCGGTTCAGGCCCGGCTCTACAATGCCTACAGAGTCCATGAAGTCCTGTACATCGGCAGGGTCCTCAAAACTCATGAGTTGCTCTTCAAATGCGGCGGAAATTACGATGATTCCGGCCTCTTCTTCTTTTGCAATGGCTTTTACCTGCTGCACAAAGGGATTATTGTCGCCATCGGGCAGACTTCCTTCGTCCACATTGCAGATATACATCACTTTTTTATCTGTCAGCAGGCCCGTATTCTCCATAAATACGCGCTCTTCCTCCGTTACCTCGAGGCTGCGGAGGTTTTTGCCCTGCTTGATATGCGAAAGATACTTTTCAATGATGGCAACCTGGCGCACAGCCTCTTTATTCCCGCCCTTGGTCATCTTTTGGGTGCGTTCCAGCTTGCGCTCCAGCAACTCCATGTCTTTAAACTGAAGCTCGGTATCAATAATCTCCTTGTCGCGAACCGGATCCACGGAGCCTTCTACGTGCACAATGTTGGGGTCTGCAAAGCAGCGCAGCACATGCAAAATAGCCTCGCACTCCCGGATATTGGCCAGAAACTGATTTCCAAGCCCCTCTCCCCTACTCGCTCCCTTCACCAGGCCCGCAATGTCCACAATCTGCACAACGGTCGGCACCGTTTGCTTGGGCTTAACGAACTCCGTGAGCTTATCCAGACGCGGATCAGGCACCGGGATCACCCCTACGTTGGGTTCGATGGTGCAAAACGGATAGTTGGCTGCCTCGACTTTAGCCTTGGTCAGACAGTTGAACAACGTGGATTTACCCACATTCGGCAATCCTACAATTCCACATTTAAAGCCCATGCAATCTTATTTTTCGCACGCAAATCTATGAAAAAATCTGGGAAAGAAGCGAATTTCTCTAATAACAGTGTTAGATAATTTATAATTGTTAAAATGTGGTCGCAAAATTTTTTACTATTACAGTGTTAGATTTTATTTAAAAGTTAAATTACTTAGTACGCAGTTCGCTCCATTTTTTTCTGCCTCTGACAAAATGGGCCCATACAATGCTGCCCCGGTAGTGGCCCGCTCCCCTGCCCTTCTCTGCCCCCTGGCGTGCTGCTTTTCGCTTCGCTATCCACAGGGGAAGTTTGCGGTAAAAATCCCCATGCGCCCGCAAAATCGCGCCCAGGCTCTTCCAGTCGCGCTGCGCGGCACTTCGCAGCCCCCACACCCCATCGAGCAGCAGGCGGGCTATCAGCACAGGGAGCAGCCGGGGCAGGGAAAGGTTTTTCAGCAGGCAGACCAGGCTGTTGCGTACGTTGAGGAAGGTTTTGCGCGGATTTCCCTGGGGTAATGTGCCGCCTCCCACGTGCCAGACCACACTTTGGGGTTCGCAGAGGATTTTATAGCCCTGGTTCTGGGCGCGCCAGCAGAAGTCGATCTCCTCCATGTGCGCAAAAAAATCTGCGTCAAAGAGGCCGATCTTCTTCACAACTTCGGTGCGGATAAGGCAGCAGGCACCTGTGGCCCAGGCGATTTCGGTTTGCGTCTCGTATTGGCCCTCGTCTTTTTCGAGCTGATCAAAGATGCGCCCCCGGCAAAAGGGGTAGCCCAGGCTATCAAGATAGCCGCCTGCGGCACCTGCATATTCAAAGGTATCGCGCTGCCGCCATGCGCGGATTTTGGGCTGAACAGATGCCGCATCCGGGTGCGATTCTGCCGCAGCCACCAGCGGCTCCAGCCAGCCGGGACTCACTTCCACATCACTGTTGAGCAGCACAAAATAGGGGGTATCCACATAGGGAATGGCGCGGTTGTTTCCTTCGGCAAAGCCATAGTTCTGGTCCAGCACCAGACAGGAAACTTCCGGATAATGGGCCTTCAGCCAGCTCACGCTGTCATCCGATGAGGCATTGTCCACCACCAGCACCCGCATAGCGGGATAGGTAGAAGCCGCCAGAAAAGGCAAAAACTGCTCAAGCCAGCTACGGCCATTCCAGTTCAGAAGGACTACGGTAACGGAGGGAAGCGGCATACTCAGGTAAGACCCAGTTTGCTCAGGTCAAAGCCGGGCAAATTGGGCATGATGTTTTTAGTGGCTTTTTCCAGTTCTTCACGGCCCCGCGCCTCCGCTTTGTCCAGGGCTTTATTGACGGCTGCCGTGATGAGATCGTTCATGATTTCGAGGTCATTTTTGTCCACGATATCCGGATCTATCTCTATTTTCAGGATGCGGCGGTTGGCATTGGCTGTTACGCGCACCATTCCCCCACCCGCTTCGGCATCCACCAGAATGTCTTCCATCTCTTCACGCACCGCTTTCAGGCGACTTTGCATCTCCTGAATCTTGCCCATCATATCACCAAAATTAAACATAAGCCTTGTCTTTATGGCAAGTTAAGCACTCCCGGTCTTTAACCCAAATGGTGCGGCGATCTGCGGGCTGCTTCAGCGAAGATTTTTTCAATCTGTTCCAGGGTTTTTTCCCAGCTGGTGTGTGCAATGCAGGCAAAAAGGGACTGGGGGTATTCGCGGTCGAGGGTAGCGAAAAGCTCT
>RDXT01000394.1 GCA_004292985.1 Bacteroidota bacterium | reverse complement strand
GTAACGGTATAGGGATCATCGAGTCCGAGGTGCTTCTGGTCAAATATGCGGTAGGCTGTGAGCACAAAATGGGTCGCACCTATGTTTTGAAGGTCCGAGCGGCGGTCCCACTGCTGGATCGAGCGAATCAAAGGCGACAGCTCCGGATATGACTGCGGATCGAGAGAAAAGAGGCTGTCGAAATTCGTGGCAAACGCTAATTTTGCGGGGAGCTGACCATCGTATTTTATTTCTTTAAACCGCTCATAATCAATGATTTCATAGGGCGCAACCAACTCCATAAAGCGGGTGCTGCGGTTGTTGTCATACAACTCATAGCCCATGTCGCTGCTATAGTGCCGTCGGTCGGGATTGTCGGCGGGGGCAGTGGAGTGAAAGGGCGTGTTGTTGGTGTTAAATACATAGCCCGACGGCGGATTCAGCACCTGCGGCAGCGAATCTGTGGGGTAAAACTCCGTCCAGAGGGTGCGGGAGGTGTTGCCGGGCACAGTTCCGGACCAGTCATAGCCGGGGGTACGAATGGGCATCCGGGCATTGCAGAGGTAATAAATGGTGTCGTAGCGATCGGCATATACCACATTAAACCCCGGTATTGCATTCATTTTCAATGCCTTATGAAACTCCGAAAAATTCCGGGCCTTGTTCATGTGATACCATTGATCCAGCGCGCCGAGGGTAAAGAGCCCGCTGCTCCGGATCGAAAAAAAGCCGCTTTTGTTTTTCATCGTGGGGCCATAGACACTGTACCAGGCCTTTTTGCGCAGGCCGATATTCAGACCTGCGATTTTCACTTTCAGGCGAATCTTCTCTTCTTCTAAGGTAAGCCATTCATTATCAAACTTATACCTGAGCTTTTCTGTGGGATGCATCTCTAATTGATACACATCCAACTTGTCGGGGTGGTTCACCGTATGGGCCCAGCCGAGGTACTCATTGCAGCCGTGCAGGATATTGGGTGCACCCGGAAAAAGGCCTCCGAGAATGTTCCAGCCCTCTTCGCTGCTGAGGTGGGCTTCGTACCAGGCCACGATCCCTTCCCAGGGTTGGTGCGAGTTGATGTTGAGGTAGGTCTGCCCGTCAGCAGTTTTGCGGGAGTTGAAGGCGAAGGCATTGGAACCCGTATTGGAAGGAAAAGTCGCCTGGGGAAGCTGATTTTCGGTGAGTTTTTGCAAAGCGCCATCGCCCCCGGTAAAGACAAACATCTGCAAGGTGGCATAGGTGGCCATGTCCTTGGGCGTGATGGGCAGCAGGTCCTTGTGGCGCAGCCCTTCGGGGTGCAGTTCGCCGTAGCGGTTAAATCCGGCGGCATAGCCCTCCAGCACGCGGAGGTATTCCGGCGAGATGTCCTGCGCAAAGCGCGCTTCCACCAGTTCGCGGGCGCGGATAAACTCCCCCACAAAATCTATCGCAGCGCCTTCGGGACCGATCACCCTGCCCAGCAGACCCTTTGCCGCCAGAAATCCGGTCTGGATCGTCTCAAAATCGTCTTCACAATGCGCCCAGGCCAGCCCATAGGCCACTTCGGCATCGGTAGGGGCAAAAATGTGCGGCACCCCGAAAGAATCCCGCGCAATCTCGATCCGGGCAGGGTTGACCTGCGCAGACAGAGACAGGGAACAGGTGGCAAGGAACAGGGTACAGAATAGCCGGTGGGTGAGCTTGTCGAACCCCGGCAAAACAGGGCACAGGGAACAAATTGCAGAAACCAGCGAACCATTTTTCATTGGGCGGAGGTAAGTGTATGGCAATATCGGATAAAGTTGCTGATAATGCCTCGTTTCTCACTGCACCCGCGTCCAATAAATCACTTTACTGAAAGTGCCCTGAAATGCGGTAATTTTCAGCTTATTGCCATCCTGAAAGACCACTTCGCAGGCAGCGGTAACTCCCTTCTGTGGGTTGTAGGCCATGCCCTTCCATTTCCCGTCCCTGAATTTCACATCGGTGAGAATGGGCTTTTTTTCGGGTAAAGCAAGACCTGTATGCACGCCCTTGGCTAAGGAAATTTCGATGATTTTTCCTTCTGCCGTTTTCCATTTACCACTGAAATTGTCGCTTGCCTGCTGGCTATATACAGCCGCCGCTGCGAAAAAGAAGAAGAGAAACACGAGGTTTTTTTTCACAGGAATGGGATATGGGTGAAACAAATTATTGCACTGCGTCCGCAACAGGGGTCTTTTTCTCACGTGAAAACCACGCCAGCGTGCGCTCTACGATCAGATAGACACTGGGAACCAGGAAAAGCGTGAGCAAAAAAGAACTCAGCAGACCGCCGATGATTACCCATGCCATGCCATTTTTAAACTCAGAGCCTGCACTGTGGGAAAAAGCCAGCGGCAGCATCCCCAGCACCATCGCGAAGGTGGTCATAATTATGGGCCGCAGACGCTCCTTGCCCGCCTCTACCAGTGCCTCTATCACGTCCTTGCCTTCAGACTTGAGGTGGTTGGCGAAGTCCACAATCAGGATACCGTTTTTGGTCACAAGGCCCAGCAACATGATCATCCCGATCAGGGTAAAAATGGTCAACTGATTCATGGTCAGAGCAATGGCCAGCAGCGCACCGATCAGGGCCACAGGC
>RDXT01000393.1 GCA_004292985.1 Bacteroidota bacterium | reverse complement strand
CGGCACAGGCGGGCCTCGATGACAAATCTGTGGTGCAGCTCTGGAATAGCGAGGAGTTTGCTAAAATGGCTACGGGCAAAGGCTCAAAACTCATCATGTCGCCTGCCAAACGTGCCTATATTGACATGCAATACGACAGCAGCAGCCGCATCGGTCTGCACTGGGCGGCTTATATCGAGGTGGACGACGCCTACAACTGGGATCCCGCTACCTATGTGCCCGGCATCGGCAAGGCAGATATTCTGGGCATCGAAGCTGCCCTCTGGACAGAGACTGTTGCAACGACGGAAGATATTGACTATCTGGCATTTCCTCGCCTTCCCGGCTATGGAGAGATTGGCTGGACACCCGCTCCGCAGCGCAACTGGGAAGGCTATCAAAAACGTCTCGCTGCACACGGTGCCCGTTTTAAGGCGCTGGGCGTAGGGTATTATCCTTCGAAGAAGGTAAACTGGTGATACAGGGTTCAGGGTACAAGGAACAGTTTACAGGGAACAAACTCTCGGTCCCTGAGCTTGCCGAAGGGCCGGTCCCTATTCAGTTTACAGCGGGCTGCTTTTGCATTGCAAGGGCAGCCCGCTGTCCTTTTTACCGGATCAGCGTGATGCTTCCTTCCCGGATATAATTGCGTCCATTCTCTCCCCGTGCGCGGATGACATAGGCATATACCCCCTCCGGGCAGCGCTGTCCACCTGAAGTGCCGTCCCAGGTGAAAGCGGGGTCTGTGGAAACGAATACGGTAGCGCCCCAGCGGTTGAAAATGCGTATGTCTATCCCGCTGATGCCGTAGGAAGCGATCTGAAAGAGGTCGTTAAAACTGTCTCCATTGGGTGTAAATCCACTGGGTGCAAAAAGGGCAACTCCCTCAACCTGAATCTGTTGTGTGGCTGTATCTGAGCAGCCCTGGTTGTCATAGGCGATCAGGGTAAGGATGTATTCACCTGGGGCCTGGAAAATCAGTTCGGGATTTTGCTCTGTGCTTCGCTGGTTGGGTTCGTAGAGCCAGAGCCAGCTTTCTGCCTCGGTGCTGGTATTGACCGGCTGCACCGTAAAGGGCGCATAGCCGCTTGCAGCAGGGAGCGAAAATGCCGCCTGTGGCTGTCCGACACGCACGAGCAGAGAGTCTATGTTGCCTTCGCAAAAACCGTTGTAGGAGGTCGCATAGACCCAGGTATCCGCCGTAGGGAAAAAAGAAATGACAGAATCGGTATCGCCCGTACTCCAGATATAGGTACTACCCCCTGAAGCGCTGAGCCTTACCTCCTGCCAGGCGCACACCTCGCTTTCGCCACTGATGCGGGTTACAGGAACAGGTACTACGCTGACCGCCACGCTGGTGCTGGCCTCACAACCATTAGCTGATGCGGCAGTGAGCGTGTAGTTTGTGCTGAGCGCCGGGAAAGCGACAGGCGTGGCAATAGCCGGATTGGAAAGGCCCGTGGCCGGACTCCATACATAGCTCGCCGCACCGCTGGCCTGAAGCCGCACCGACTCGCCCGCACATATCTCGTAAGGCCCGCCCACCACGAGTTGCGGAGCCGCTTCTACCCGCACATTTACGGTATCCGTATCCGAACAGCCGCCCTGGGTTACGGTTACAACATATCGCGTAGTCGCAAGCGGCGTAGCCAACGGATTGGAAATGAGGGAGTTGGACAAGCCGAAAGCAGGTGACCAGCTATATTGACTGCCGCCGCTGGCCGAAAGTTGCACGCTGCCGCCTTCACAAACGCTGAGGTCGTCTCCGGCAGAGGCTATGGGCCGCCGTGATACGGTGACAGATACGGTATCTGTATCGCTGCATCCATTGGCATCGGTAACGGTGAGGGTAAAGAGTGTGCTGGCGGCAGGTGTCGCGACGGGATTGGCGATGCCCGCATTGGACAGAGGGGCTGCCGGACTCCAGGCATAGGTCTGCCCACCCGATCCGCTGAGGCTGACTCCGGGACTACCTTCACACAGACGCTGCGCAGGGCCTGCATCGGCGATGGGATTGGGGAAAATATTCACCGTAATGCTGCGCGCAGGACTCACGCAGGGGCCGTTGCTTTCGGTTACATAAAAGGTATAAGTACCTGTGGCTGAAGGAGGTACAAAACTATTCCCGCTGGCCGCTACTACGCTCAGGGCCGCATTGCTGTACCAGGTCAGGGGCCCGCCGTTCTGCGCGGTGGCGAGCAGGGCCGTGGGTGTTTCGCCCTGGCAGTAGGTGGTATCCCCACTGAGCAGAGGAGCCGGAGGTGCTACACAACAGGCTTCCACCACTATCGTATCGGTCAGGAAGTATGACCAGGGCCCGTGGCAGTAGTCGCTCACGGTAAAGGAATAGGTGCCCGGTTGGCTGAAAGTAACTACCGGGCCTGTAGCGCCATTGCTCCATACATACCCGGTATAAGCCGGAGGCTGCACAAGCACCTGATAAAAAGACAAGTCAATCGTAACAGGCCCCGCGCAGAGGTTGGTATCGGTGGCTGTGATAAAATTGTAGGTGCTTCCCCCGGTATAAATCGGGTTGGGGGGCGTGGTGGGCGCTTCGAGGCAGCAATTGCCTCCTGCACTGATATTGTATGTGCCTGTAAAACAG
>RDXT01000392.1 GCA_004292985.1 Bacteroidota bacterium | reverse complement strand
AAGAAGAGGGCATCTATCGCGTCAGCAACCAATCTGAGCGACCCAAATGCTATGTCTTAGACATGTTTCCCTATCCTTCAGGGTCCGGACTGCACGTAGGACACCCCCTGGGCTACATTTCCAGCGATATATACAGCCGCTACAAGCGCCTGAAAGGCTTTAATGTGCTGCATCCTATGGGCTACGATGCATTTGGCCTCCCTGCGGAGCAATATGCCATCGAACACGGCGTACATCCTGCCGTTTCTACCGAAAAAAACATCGCTACCTTCCGCAAACAGCTCGATAATATCGGCTTTTGCTATGATTGGGAGCGTGAAGTGCGCACCAGTGAGCCAAATTACTACAAATGGACCCAGTGGATCTTCCTGCAACTCTTCGGAAGCTGGTACCATCGCGGCACCCGCAAGGCCACGCCCATCACGGAACTGATCGCCCTGTTTGAGACAGAAGGTAATGCAGCTCATGATTGCCCCGGCGACAAAAATATCCGTTTTACCGCCGCAGAATGGAATGCCTGGTCCGAAAAACAGCAGCAGGATGTACTGATGAAATACCGCCTTGCCTACCTCGACTATGCCAATGTGTGGTGGTGCGAGGCCCTGGGCACGGTGCTGGCCAATGACGAAGTGGTGAATGGCGTCAGCGAGCGCGGTGGCCACCCGGTAGAGCGCAAACGCCTCCGCCAGTGGTTTCTCCGCATCACTGAGTATGCCGACCGTCTGCTCGAAGGACTGGAGCAGGTGGAGTTCAGCGAGTCGCTCAAAGAAATGCAGCGCAACTGGATCGGCAAAAGCTATGGCGCGGAGATAGACTTCGCCATCGAAGGTCAAAGCCAGCCCCTGCGGGTATATACCACGCGGCCCGACACCATTTTCGGTGCCGATTTTATGGTGGTAGCCCCTGAACATGAACTGATTAGCTCACTCACCAGCCCGGAACAGGCCGGAGCGATGGAGCAATACATAGCTTATGTCAAAAGCCGGGGCGAGGTAGAGCGGATGTCGGAAAAGAAAATTTCGGGCTGCTTTACCGGTTCGTATGCCATTAACCCCTTCGACGGGCGCAAAATTCCGATCTGGACTGCTGAATATGTGCTGGCCGGATATGGTACAGGCGCGATTATGGCGGTTCCCTGTGGCGACGAGCGCGATTTTGCCTTTGCCCATCATTTTTCGATTCCCATTACCAATATCCTCGGCGACCTCTACGATGGCACGGCAGCCAATCCGACCAAGGAGGGACATATCCGGGACTCGGGTTTTATCAGCGGCATGACCATGCGCGAAGCGATGGAGGCGGTGATCGCGAAACTCGAAGAAATGGGCCTCGGCAAGCGCCAGATTAACTATAAAATGCGTGACGCGGGTTTCAGCCGCCAGCGCTACTGGGGCGAACCTTTCCCTGTGGTGTACCGCAATGAGATCGCGTATCCGCTGAGTGAGAGCGAGTTACCTGTCGAGCTGCCCTTTATCGAATCCTATTCACCCGGTCCTGAAGCCCAGGGTCCGCTCGCCAACCTCAGCGACTGGATTCATCTGCCCGACGGTTCCCAGCGCGAACCCAATACCATGCCCGGCTATGCCGGATCGAGCTGGTACTTCCTGCGCTACATGGACCCGCACAATGAAGAGGAGTTTTGCAGCCGCAATGCCTCGGACTACTGGGGCCAGGTGGACCTCTACATCGGCGGTACCGAGCATGCGGTGGGGCATTTGCTCTACAGCCGTATGTGGACCAAGGCCCTCTGCGACCTGGGGCATATCGGATTTGACGAGCCGTATAAAAAGCTGGTCAATCAGGGGAAAATCGGAGGCGACTCCCGTTTGGCCTATCGCATCCGGGGCACGCAAACCTATGTGTCCGCAGGATTAAAGGATCAGTACGAAACCGACGAAATTCACGTAGATGTGAATATGGTCAGTGGCTTTGAGCTTGATACAGAGGCATTTAAAAAGTGGAGACCTGATTTTGCGCAGGCAGACTTTATCCTCGAAAACGACAAATTTCTCTGTGCGGGCCGTCTGGAGAAAATGGGTAAACGCTACTTTAATGTCGTGAATCCCGACGACGTGGTCTCCCGTTACGGGGCAGATACCTTCCGGATGTATGAGATGTTTCTCGGCCCCATCGAAACAGACAAACCCTGGGATACGCAGGGCATCGAGGGTGTGCACCGTTTTCTGAGGAAACTCTGGCGGCTCTTTTTTGACGAGAAAAAAGGCAGTGTCTGGAACGAAGAAGCTCCTTCGCCCGAAGAACTCAAGGCCCTCCACAAAGCCATTAAAAAGGTGGGCGAAGACACCGAGCGTTTTTCATTTAACACCGTCGTCAGTACGCTGATGGTCTGCGTGAATGAACTCACCGACCTCAACTGCCGCAAACGTGCGGTACTGGAGCCGCTGCTGGTGATCTTATGCCCCTTTGCGCCCCATATCGCTGAAGAACTCTGGCATGTGCTGGGCCATACGGACGCCATTGTGCAGGCCTCTTTCCCGGATTACAACGCGAGTTACCTCACCGAATCCTCCAAAGAGTACCCGGTCAGTATCAACGGCAAACTGCGCACGCACCTGACCCTGCCCCTCG